>CAVAFS010000264.1:0-1633 GCA_963587975.1 Bulleidia sp.
ATTCAGCACAGCATTTCCCAGCAAAACAAAAAAATAGTATATTTCAATTCGCATATATGGGGATTGTAGGTAAAAACTAAGAAGCAAAAGCTGGTCCAGTAAAAACTGGGCTTGTTTCGTGTACATAAAAGATGTATAGTGAATTTACAAGTCGTAGCCTGATACTTTGTCAGCGCATCGTGGAGATCTCTACATTACTATTTCCGAAGGTAAATTTACGCAATCGACAAGGCAATTAGTCTTGTAATCCCCGGGTTAATTTGATAAAATTCAGAACATACGATGTGTTTTTTTCACAGATTGTTTTATAATAGATTATATTGGGTTAAAACAGAGCAAATTTCTGAAATATAAGAAGAATGCCTGTTTTAAAAATAAGATGCTAAAAAGTGCAAGTATAAAACAGGGTAACCTGATAATCTGTGAACCAAGAGAGGAGCGGAATAATGAAAAGAATCGGAATGCTGACAAGTGGCGGAGACTGCCAGGCTTTAAATGCCGCAATGCGCGGAGTAGTAAAAGGATTAAACACCAATCTGGATGAACTGGAGATTTACGGTTTTTATGATGGATACAAAGGACTGATCTATGGAAATTATCGTCTGCTGACGTCCAAAGATTTTTCCGGAATTTTGACAAAGGGCGGAACGATTCTTGGAACATCCCGTCAGCCGTTCAAATATATGCGTGTACCGGATGAAAACGGATTAGATAAAGTGGCAGCTATGAAGCACACTTACCACAAACTGAACCTTGACTGTCTGGTAATTCTTGGTGGTAATGGTACACAGAAGACTGCAAACCTGCTTCGTGAGGAAGGCTTGAACATTATTCATCTGCCAAAAACCATCGACAATGATATTTACGGTACAGATATTACTTTCGGTTTTCAGAGTGCACTGGATATTGCGACAGGCGTTATTGACTGCATTCATACCACCGCAGCATCCCATAACCGTGTATTTATCGTGGAGATCATGGGACACAAAGTTGGATGGCTTCCGCTTCATGCCGGTGTGGCAGGCGGCGCTGATATCATTCTGATCCCGGAGATCCCATATGATATCGACAAAGTTGTAGAGGCCATCAACAAACGAAGCAAAGACGGAAAAGGCTTCACGATTCTGGCAGTTGCTGAGGGCGCGATTTCCAAAGAAGATGCAAAACTTTCCAAGAAAGAGCTGAAAGCAAAGAAAAAAGAGACCAAATATCCGTCTGTTTCCTATGAAGTGGCAGCACAGATCCAGGAGCGCACCGGAAATGAAGTGCGTGTTACCGTTCCGGGACATATGCAGCGTGGCGGAAGTCCGTGTGCTTATGACCGTGTACTTTGCACACAGCTTGGCGCGCATGCAGCAAAACTGATTCTGGATGAGGATTATGGCTATATGGTTGGCATGATCAACGGTCAGACCAGAAAAGTACCGCTTGGCGAGGTTGCCGGCAAACTGAAAATGGTTCAGCCGGACTGCCAGCTGATCAAAGAAGCGAAATTAGTAGGAATCTGCTTCGGAGATTAATAATCATAATATAAAAATGGAATGCAATGAGGCAGAAAATGACTGCATAAATTGCAACAAAACGTGTTACTGAGGGTTAGAAAGGAGCCGCTATGTCTTATACGGCTTTATAT
>CAVAFS010000264.1:1643-6730 GCA_963587975.1 Bulleidia sp.
AAGAAAGTGCCTCTGGGCGAGGTTGCCGGCAAACTGAAAATGGTTCAGCCGGATTGCCAGCTGATCAAAGAAGCAAAATTAGTGGGAATCTGCTTCGGAGATTAATTTAAGTTAGAAAGGAGCCGCTATGTCTTATACGGCTTTATATCGAAAATACCGTCCTTCCGAATTTGAGGATGTAAAAGGACAGGAGCATATTGTTACAACATTAAAAAATCAGATCAAAGCAGACCGTATCGGACATGCTTACCTGTTTTGCGGCACCCGTGGAACCGGAAAAACCACGGTGGCAAAAATTTTTGCAAAAGCCGTGAACTGTGAGCACCCGGTGGACGGAAGTCCCTGTGGGGAGTGTGCTTCCTGCAAGGCCATTGCAGCAGGATCATCCATGAACGTGATCGAGATCGATGCGGCTTCCAACAACGGTGTGGAAAATATCCGACAGATCCGTGAGGAAGTGTCCTATTCCCCGACACAGGGAAAGTATAAAGTATACATTATCGATGAGGTTCACATGCTTTCCATCGGAGCTTTCAATGCCTTGCTGAAAACGCTGGAAGAACCGCCATCTTATGTTATTTTTATTCTGGCAACCACAGAATCGCACAAGATTCCAATTACGATTCTGTCCCGCTGTCAGAAATACGACTTCCGCAGGATTTCCATTGAGACGATTTCAGACCGTCTGATGGATTTGCTGCAGCAGGAAGGCGTGGAGGCAGAGGAAAAAGCAGTCCGTTATGTGGCAAAAGCCGGAGATGGTTCCATGCGAGATGCGTTAAGTCTGCTGGATCAGTGTATCGCCTTTTATCTGGGCGAACCGCTGACTTACGATCATGTGTTGGAAGTGCTTGGCGCGGTGGATACCGAAGTATTCAGCCGTTTGCTTCGTTCCATTCTGGCAAATAACGTGGTGCAGGCCATTGAACTTCTGGAAGAACTGATCGTGCAGGGACATGAACTGGGACAGTTTGTGACGGATTTTGTATGGTATCTGCGCAACCTTCTTCTGGTCAAAAGTTCCGATCAGATGGAAGATGTGCTGGACATGTCCAGTGAAAATCTGGCATTATTAAAAGAAGAAGCGGAGATGATCGAAGGTGACGTGATCATGCGCTATATCCGTATTTTTTCAGATTTGTCCGGTCAGCTCAAATATGCGCCGCAGAAGCGTGTACTGATCGAGATCGCGCTGATCAAACTTTGTCGTCCGGCGATGGAAACCACGCAGGATGCATTGACAGACCGTGTGGTCCAGCTTGAAAAAAAAGTAGAAGAAGGTGTGACTGTGGTGGCAGCAGCACCGGCTGCGCAGCCTGCTTCAGGCAATACATCAGCTGCACCGCAGAAACCGAAAGAATCGGCGCAGATGCCGAAGGCAATACCAGACGATATCCGTCAGGTGGTAAAAAACTGGAGTTCCATTGTGCGTGAACTTCCGGGCGTTACCGCTACTTATTTAAGGGGCGCACACTTAAGTCTTGGCGGAGAAAATAAATTAATGCTGGTGTTTGACGACGATTTGGCATATACTTATGTGTCGGAGGAGCGTCGCAGGACGGAGATCACGGAACGGATCTCAAACCGTATCGGCAAAGAGATCGAAGTGGTGATGCAGTCCAACGATTCGGGACGCCCATTCGAAGAGAATTATATCGATCTGGAACAGATCGTCCACATGGATATTGAAGTGGAAGATGAATAACTGCAGGAAAATACGGAATGAACTGTGAAAGAAACAAACAGGGAATAAAAATACGTAAAAATGCGGGTGAAATTTGAAATATCAGGAGGATGCAACATGGCAAAGAGAGGTGGATTTCCGGGAGGAATGCCGGGAAACATGAATAATCTGATGAAACAGGCACAGAAAATGCAGCGTCAGATGGAAGAAGCAACCAAAGAACTGGAAGAGAAAGAAGTATCTGCCAGCGCAGGCGGCGGAGCAGTAGAAGTGACTGTATCCGGTAAAAAAGAAGTTGTAAAAGTAAAATTAGCAGAAGAAGTAGTAGATCCGGATGATATTGAGATGCTGGAAGACCTGATCGTAGCTGCTACAAACGAAGCACTGCGCAAAATGGATGAAATCTCACAGCAGTCCATGTCCAAGATCACAGGCGGCATGGGAATGGGCGGAGGATTTCCGTTCTAATGGATTACTACAGCAAGCAGATCAGTAAATTGATTGAAGAACTGTCTTCTCTGCCGGGCATCGGTAGCAAGTCGGCGCAGCGTCTGGCGTTTCATATTCTGAACATGCCGACAGAGCGGGTAGAACGACTGGCAGACACGATTCTGGATGCCAGAAAAAATATCCGTTACTGTAAGACCTGTTACACACTGACAGATGCGGAAGAATGTCCGATTTGTCGAAACAGCGGACGTGACCATACCACGATCATGGTAGTGGAGACCACCCGTGACTTGGCAGCGTATGAAAAGACAGGACAGTATGATGGCGTATATCATGTGTTACACGGCGCGATTTCCCCAATGCTTGGAATCGGACCGGAGGATATTCGTCTGAAAGAACTGATGCAGCGTCTGCAGGGCGATGTCAAAGAAGTGATCATTGCCACGAACTCCAGTCTGGAGGGAGAGACGACTGCCATGTATATCAGCAAACTGATCAAACCGACCGGTATCAAAGTATCGCGAATTGCCAGCGGTGTGCCGGTGGGCGGTGATCTGGAATATATTGATGAGGTTACATTATTAAGAGCTCTGGAAGGACGCGTGGAATTATAGCAGGCAAAAATGCGATTTTATATATTTTATCGTATGATTGCATGAAATTGATAATTATAAGGAAATGCGGTTTTATAGGGCAGAGCAAGAAAGGGAGCACATTATGACAAAGTTAGAACTTGAAAAAATTGCTGTAGAAGTGCGCAAAGGAATCATCACCGGCGTACACAGCGCAAAATCCGGTCATCCGGGTGGATCTTTATCCGCAGCAGAGATTTTTACTTATCTGTATTTTGTAGAGATGAATGTAGATCCGAAAAATCCGAAAGATCCGAACAGAGACAGATTCGTCCTTTCCAAAGGACACGTTGCACCGGGTCTGTATGCAACATTGGCACAGAAAGGATATTTCCCGGTAGAAGAGCTGGAAGGACTGCGTCACATCGGCTCCATGCTTCAGGGACATCCGGACATGAAACATATTCCGGGTATTGATATGTCCAGTGGTTCCTTAGGACAGGGATTTTCCGCAGCAGTTGGTATGGCACTGGCTGCAAAAATGGATGGCAAAGATTACCGCGTATATTCACTTGCAGGTGATGGTGAGATCCAGGAGGGACAGATCTGGGAGGCAGCTATGTTTGCCGGAGCACGCAAACTGGACAACCTTGTATTATTTGTAGACAACAACGGTCTTCAGATCGATGGAAATATCGCAGACGTATGCTCACCGTACCCGATCGATAAAAAGTTTGAGGCATTCAATTTCCATGTGATCAATATTAACGGAAATGATTTTGATGAGATCGCAGCAGCATTAAAAGAGGCTCGCGAGACAAAAGGTATGCCGACAGCGATTATCGCAAAAACAATCAAAGGTAAAGGTGTATCTTACATGGAGAATCAGGCCGGATGGCATGGAAAAGCTCCAAACGATGAAGAATTTGCCATTGCTATGGAAGAATTAAAGAAAGCAGGTGAAGCATTATGTCAGAAGTAAAGAAAATCGCAACAAGAGACAGTTACGGCAATACATTAGTAGAGCTCGGAAAAGAGCATGACAATTTAGTAGTTCTGGATGCTGACCTTGCCGGAGCAACCAAAACAGGTGTATTCAAAAAAGAGTTCCCGGAGCGTCACATTGACTGTGGTATCGCAGAGGGCAACATGGCAGGTATCGCAGCAGGTCTTGCTACCTGTGGAAAAGTTCCGTTTATGAGTTCTTTCGCAATGTTTGCAGCAGGACGTGCCTTTGAGCAGGTTCGTAACTCCATTGGATATCCGCACTTAAACGTAAAAATCGGTGCAACTCACGCAGGTATTTCTGTAGGTGAGGATGGTGCTACTCATCAGTGTAACGAGGATATCGCACTTATGCGTACCATCCCGGGCATGGTAGTTATCAATCCATGTGATGATGTAGAGGCAAAAGCAGCTGTTCGTGCCGCTTATGAGTATGAAGGACCGGTTTACTTAAGATTCGGTCGTCTGGCTGTTCCGGTAATCAACGATGAAGCAACCTACAAATTTGAGCTTGGAAAAGGTATCGTATTAAAAGAAGGTAAAGACGTAACAATCATCGCAACAGGTCTGTGTGTAAACGAAGCTCTGGAAGCAGCAAAACTGCTGGCAGCAGACGGTATCGATGCAGAAGTGATCAACATCCACACCATCAAACCGCTGGATGAGGATCTGGTAGTTGCATCCGCACAGAAAACAGGCAAAGTTGTAACAGTAGAAGAGCACTCTGTAATCGGTGGCCTTGGAAGTGCTGTATGCGATGCATTAAGCGCAAAAGCTCCGACTAAAGTAATGAAGATCGGTGTATATGACCGCTTCGGCGAGTCTGGACCGGGTGCTGAGCTGATCAAGAAATATGAGCTTGATGGCGAGAGCATCTATAAAAAAGTGAAAGGCTTCATGGCTTAAAAAATCTTGTTTAAGTTGGCTTAAAATTCTTAAGTCTGTGAAAACGCCAGTCATCAATCTTACCTCTGCAGCTAACAATCGCTTGCCGAGGAAAGATTGATGACTGGCGTTTATTTACGCTGAGATAATTATGAATTTTTGTGCCACCTTGCACTGCGTGTCGATTTTTGCGCCATTCCGCCAAGAGGCACGCGTGCATACAATTTTTGAAGTAACTTCTCTGTGCTGCACTCGCAGATTTACGCGATGTTAGTAGATGTATGATTTACTACATGATTAATACATTGTAGGATATGTGTTATTGAGTCAGATGAGTATTTATGATATGCCAACAGGACTTTTGTGAGTAATAGAGCGGTATCATAACTGAAATAGTGAAATGGAAGCATCCTTCTGCGACAAGCGATTCAGTAAGCGACTGAGTTTTGCGAGTTTTGCGCGAGCGGGAAACGACCAGCTTTTATCGGAGT
>CAVAFS010000265.1:0-3925 GCA_963587975.1 Bulleidia sp.
GAAATCGTACAGGGTTGAAAAAGAAGATTTGAACAAAAAGTAAGTTTGCGGAATGCAGACAGAATAACTGGTCGTTGTACAGGGGGCACTTGATTTATCAGGTGCCCTCATGTATAATTTTTGTTAGTTTACTGGTGGGGGAGAAGATTATCATGTATCGTATTTGCAAAGTATTGAACCATAACGGTGTGATCGCACTTGATATGAATGACAGTAAAGAATACGTCCTTCTGGGAAAAGGCGTTGGATTTGGAAAGAAAATAGGGGAGCGTTTTGAACAGCCGGTGGATTGTACGGTGTATTCTCTGCAGGAAACTTCTTCCAGAGGAGAGGCTTCGGAACTGATCAAATCCATTCAGCCGGAGTATTTTCAGATGGCAAACCGTATTTTAAATGAGGCGGAGCGTCAGTTTGGAAAGATTGACCGGAGTATTTTGTTTCCGATGGCAGACCATATTGCATTTGCTGTGCAGCGTCTGCAGAAAGGGGAACAGATTTCTAATCCACTGACAGAAGATATCAAGACATTGTTTCATTCGGAATTTAAAGTAGCGTCTATGATCCGGCCGATTTTGAAAGAGGAAAAACAGATTGTTATTGATGATGACGAGGTTGGCTATGTGGCATTGCACATTCATTCCGCATTGGAAAAAGAATCAGTTTCGGTATCCATGCAGATGGCACAGGCCGTGCGTGACTGTGTATCCCTGATCGAAGATCAGCGTGGCATTCGCATTAATGTGATGTCATTGAGTTACAATCGTCTGATGAATCATGTGAAATATATGGTGGCTCGGGTACTCAAAGGAGAGTCCCTGAAAGTCAATATGAACGATTACGTACAGCATAATTTTCCGGAATCTTATGAGCTGGCAACCATTGTCTGTGATCACCTCAGTCATGCGCTGCACAAGCAGTTGGAAGAACTGGAAATCGGCTATCTGGCGATGCATATTGAACGCGTCAGTCAGGATGATGAAGCGTAGAATGTCAGTAGTATGATGTAGTAGGCATATGGTATTTGCGAGGACGAAAATGAGAAAAGAGACCATGGAGGAAAATAGATGGATATAGAACAGAAAATAAAGCAGACGGTGCATGACATATGTGTTTTCTGGAAAATGAAGTTGTTTTTACTGATGATGATCGTGGGCGGTATCAATCATTTTGCGCTGTATTCGAATGAGATTACAAACCCGGATGGTCTGACGGTTGGAACATTTCGTGTATCTTATCTCTGGGAAGTACGTGTCGGCCGCTGGGGCATTTATCTGATAGAAAAATTGCGGGGATTTCTTGTTTCGCCTTATGTGACAACGCTGCTGGCATTGATCTATATGGCAATTTCTGTGTTGCTGATCCTTGACATTCTGGAAATTAAGAAGAAGAGTTTCCAGATCACGGTGGCAATTTTGATGATCGTCAGCCCGGCGATGGCGCAGACACTGTCCTACTATTATTGTGCAGATATTTATCTGCTGGCCTGTCTGTTGTCCTGCCTGGCCATCTGGCTTGCAAAACGTGGAAAGGTAATTCCATTTATCCTGGGAATCGTGTGCATCGGTTTTTCGCTGGGATTGTATCAGGCGTATATCGGTGTAGTTGCAGGACTGGCGTTGTTTGTGCTCATTCTGGATCTGTTAAATGGGAAAAAAGTGCTGGATGTGATCAAGCGGTTTGTCTGGTTCGCCTGCACAGCTGTTTTCGGCCTGATACTGTATTACATACTCGCAAATATTTTCCTGAAAGTGAGAGGGCAGACCTTTGCGGAGTATTCAGGGGCGAATGCGTCGGTGTTATCAGGGCTTGCGGTGTGGAAAGAATCGCTGTATGCCATGTATCAGAATTTCTATCATTTTTTGTTTGGCAATGATGTGTACTTACTGCAAAATGCATACTGGCACAGAAACGGGATTCATGCGGTAATCATGTTTCTTGGTATCCTTGCGCTGGTGGCGGTTATTCTGAACAGAAAATACTGGAAAGATGTGATTCGGCTGATCCTTATTCTGGTGGGAATCTGTCTGATTCCATTTGCGCTGGAACTGATCCGCTTCATTACACCGGAGCGCTATATTGAACTTCTGATGTCAATCCCATTGTATCTGATCTTTCCGTTTATGCTGAAAGTCGTGGAGATGGCTGTCAGTGGGCGGCAGGAGAAGCCGGTATATATCCGTTGGATGGGAAGTATTTTATGTCTGACATCCATTGTTATGGTAAATGTCATGAACTGGACGTATGTGTTGTCAGATAATGCGACGTACCTTTATATGAAGACATGCAGAAACCAGACATTGAGCATTGCGGAGCGTATGCTGGCAAAAATGGATCAGCTTGATGGTTATAAAAGTGATATGCCGGTGCTGATCTCCGGTACGGTATCTGAGGAAAATTATCCGCTGAACAGTCCGCTGCGTCAGATGTCTGTGGGACAGATGTCGGAATGGGGGATGTTCTGGAAAGATTATTATGGCATGAAATCCTGCTGGTCGGCAATCTTCCGGGAATATTTTGGATGGAATGTGACCTTCTGTACAGATGAGGAGTATGACCGCATTACGCAGTCACAGGATTATCAGGAGATGGGAATTTTCCCGGACAGTGATTCGGTGGAGATCATTGACGGGATCGTAGTTTTTAAACTGACGGATGATCCGGTTGCAGCAGTGACAGAATAAAAAATATAATTTGGAAAAACGGATAACGATAAAAATGCGGGATGATGTAAGAACATCGTCCCGCATTTTTTTGCGTTGTGGCAGAGCTACTTATTTTGTTAAATATGCTTTTAACAGTTCAAAAGTATTTTTTACACCATCCACATGGGAACGCTCATAGTTGTGGGATGCATAGACACCCGGACCGATGAGCCCGTGACGGATATCAAAACCGCCCCGCAGGGTTGCTTCTACGTCAGAACCATAGTGCGGATATACGTCAATGGCATAGTCGAGACCATTTGCTTTTGCAAGTTCAGACAGTTCTGTTACCAGATCGTAGTTGTAAGGTCCGCCGGAATCTTTTGCGCAGATGGAAACCATGCGTTCGGTACAGCCGAGATCATCTCCAACGCAGCCCATATCCACGGAGAGCATTTCCTCGGTATCCGCCGGAATAAAACTTCCACCGTGTCCAACTTCTTCATAAACAGTAAATAATAAGGAAATTTTGCGATTCAAAGTAAGTGTTCCGTCAGCCACATCTTTTGCAATTCCAAGCAGGATAGCAGCAGAGAGCTTGTCATCCAGAAAACGGCTCTTGATGTAACCGCTTGGAGTAACGGTTGTGCGTGGATCCATGGCAATGATGTCACCGGTCTGAACCCCAAGTGCTTTTACTTCTTCCGCAGAGCTTACATTTTCATCCAGCAGAATTTCCATATTCTCTTCTACAGTCTCGACTTTCTGGTCAGCGACATGAGCAGAAGGCTCTTTATTTAAGACAACGCCGGTATATACTTTACCATTCCGTGTATGCACGGTACAGTTTTCACCGTCAGCAGTGCTCCACTGATGTCCACCCAGAGTTGTCGGGCGCAGGCGGCCGTTGCTCTTGATGGAACGCACCATGGCACCAAGGGTATCCACATGGGCTGCAAGGATCAATGGGCTTCCTTCACCACCAAGTGTTACAAGGACATTCCCTTTGCGGGAACGCTCCGGAGTGTAGCCCAGGCCTTCCAGTGTGGAAACCAGATACTGAGTCACTTCCTTTGTGAAACCTGTCGGACTTGGGATGGAAGTCAGAGCTTTCAGTTGATCAGTAATAAAATCAACAGTTAAATTATTCATAATTCAAATCTCCTTTTAGAAAATTATAATCGTCCTAAATCAAGTATAAATGTTAGTCTATCAATCAAAATAAATCAAGTGTTTAAAGAGATTTACAATAATTATATAACATAGATGCTTGGATGCTATGC
>CAVAFS010000266.1:0-17225 GCA_963587975.1 Bulleidia sp.
GCATAACGGTCTTCCCTGGTCTTGGAATGGCAGATGGTGGATGATAAAAATATCCAAAAAATTCAAATATGTAGTTGTTGAGTTTAAAAATCCATGTTAAAGTAATCATAACGGTTTTTGTTTATGATGTTGTTTGGTGTGGTAACTTAACAATACATCATAAATTTAAAAACTGCTATTTTTTTATTAAAAAGTAGTGGTTGCATGTACTTAGGGCTAGCCGTTGCGCGACTTGGTACAATGAGCGCAAGGAAGCCAACATGCTGGCATGATTGACGAGCGGCGAATGTCGATCATGTACTGTTTCTGTTCATGATATAATCAGACTATTGTAGTTGATTTGATAGAATTCAAATTCAGACATATTAGAAGAAATGAGGTAATGCAGGATGAAGCAGGAGTTTTATGACAGATTGGCAGCGCCATTTGAAGCGTCGGAGCGAAAGAAGAACTGTCTGCTGCGGGTAAATCATATTCTGACGGATGTGGTTTATCTGATTTATCCTGCATTACTTTTGTATTTGGTGGTTTGCGGGGACAGTCGTTTCTGGCGTGTGCTGCTTGTTCCGGCAGTGACGTTTGTGCTTGTGAGTCTGTTCCGCAAAAAGTTTAATGCGCCGCGGCCTTACGAAAAATGGCCGGTGAAGCCGTTGATTCCGAAGGACACAAAAGGAAATTCCTTCCCGAGCAGGCATGTATTTTCGATTTATATTATCGCCATGGCGGCGTGGTATGTGTGGAGGCCGCTGGGGATGATCCTTTGTGTGGCGGGGGTATTTCTGGCAGCAGCGCGGGTGATCGGCAGGGTGCATTTTGTAAAAGATGTCGTGGCCGGAGCACTGATCGCAGTCGGATTTGGAATTTTATGTTTCTGGGTAATTTAAAAACGATATGTTAGATGCATGCCTGGAGACAGATTGTAGCAGGGAGTGCAAGTTGATGTTTTTGGAGAGAAGGTAATGTAGCATGAGGATAGGAAAAGAAAAAGGTGTTTCAATTTCACCAGAGCTGATCGGCTTATTTTTTGAAGATATTAATTTTGCAGCAGACGGTGGTCTGTATGCGGAATTGATCGAGAATCGTTCGTTTGAAGCGAAGGAAGCCTATGGCAATCCAGGCAGATTTTATGCAGTGGATGACTTTGGATATGCGTGGGAACCGTTGTATCAGACAGGAGAAGAGGAACCGCTGATGCAGTATGTGACAGGAACTCCGGTGTCTGAGGTGAATCCGCATTATCTGCGTTTTACGGCAAAGCAGGCAGGACAGGGATTCGCAAATAAAGCGTATGACGGTATTCGATTGGAAAAAGAGCATGCTTACAAAGTGTCTTTTTATGCACGATGTGTGGCATATGAAGGGGATGGCTTTCAGATAAACGTACAGAAAGATGGACGGATTTTTGCACAGACGGAAGTAAAAGCGGTGAAGCCGGTTCCGTATGTACCATTTTGTGATCTGAAGATTCCGATGGAGATCGGTTATGGCACACTGAATCCGGATATTGAAAAGATCCATCAGATGGATCAGAGTGGCAAGTGCCGTAGAAATGAGTGGATAAAATACGAAGCGGTACTCACAGCCCTGGAGGATGTCCGCGGTGCACAGTTTGCGATCACGCTGGATGCGCCGGGTATCGTAGAGTTTGACCTGATCTCCATGATCCCGGAAGATGCGGTGGCAGGAATTTTTCGCAAGGATCTGTTTGAAGCACTGCAGGCAATCAAACCGGGATTTGTGCGTTTCCCGGGCGGGTGCATTGTGGAAGGTATCAGTTTGGACAACCGCTATTACTGGAAAAATACAGTAGGGGACGTGAAAGACCGTCGCTATATTCCAAATCTGTGGGCCTTTGATGATGACTGGGGCAAAACGGATCCTATGACGAAACGCCCGGACGCACATTACGGACAGTCTTTCGGGATTGGATTTTATGAATATTTTCTGTTATGTGAACTGTTGGGGGCAAAACCGCTTCCGGTATTGAATATCGGCACGGCGTGTCAGTTCCGTTCCACAGAAATGGTGGATTCTGACAGCGCGGAATTTGAGGAATATGTGCAGGATGCACTGGACCTCATTGAATTTGCCGATGGATCGGTGGACAGCAAATGGGGCGCATTACGTGCCAAAATGGGACATGCAAAGCCTTTCGGTATGGATTTTCTATCCGTTGGAAATGAGCAGTGGGAGACACAGTATCTGGATATGAGACATCGTTATGAGCGTTTCGAGGCTGCTATTCATGAAAAATATCCTGAGATTCGGCTACTTGGAACGGCGGGACCGTTTATGGAGTGCTCCATTACAGAAGACGCGTGGAGCTATTATCGGGAAAAAGCAAAGGAAAATCCGGCGTTCAGCTACGCGGTGGATGAACATTATTATGTCAGCCCACAGTGGTTGTATGACCATGTGGCCATGTATGATGACTATCCACGGGATGTGGCTGTATTTGCAGGAGAATATGCGGCACATACCGAAATGCGGGAAAATTCTATGGAGAGTGCTCTTGCTGAAGCAGCGTTGCTGACCGGCATTGAGAAAAATGCAGATGTGGTAAAACTTGCTTCCTATGCGCCGTTGTTTAACCGGATCGGGCACAGTCAATGGAAGCCGGATATGATCTGGTTTGATGACAGTGAAGTATATCTGACACCGAATTATTATGTGCAGAAGCTGTTTGCAAATCACAGAGGCCGCCATACGGTGTTGCTGCATAATCAGGATGTGGAACTGCGGAAAAAGGGAATCTATGTATCTGTTTCCATGGATGAAGAGGAAAATGTCATTGTGAAAGCGGTCAATACGACGGATCAGGATTATGAGCTGGCGTTGGAAGATGCAGAGAAAACTGCGGTAAATACAGCTGGAAAACAGTGGACACTGCAGGGAACCGGCGAAATGCCAGAAGGATTGCCGGAGAAATCTGTGGTGACAGAGCAGGAAATCCAGATTACTGGAAGCGTAACACTGCCGGAGAAAAGCATGGTGGTAGTGGTTTATAAATAGTGACAAGGCAGTAACAGGGAATGTTGTAATAATGCACGTTCGGAATTTTGAAAACGACTTATTTTGAAAGAGACAGAGCGTACAGATTATGAAGTGAAAGGAATATTATGCTTGAAAATAAATTAGGAGTTACGAGTTCGGCAGAACTTGCACGGGAAGAGGAAAGAATCAGTAAAACAAAAGCGGTCGCGTTGTTTGAAAAAGGGATCCTTGATAAACTTCCGGCCGGAAAATTTTCTTCCTTGCAGGAAATTCATCGATATTTGTTTGAAGATATCTATGAATTTGCAGGAGAAGTGCGAACGGTCAATCTGGCAAAAGGAAATTTCCGTTTTGCACCTGTGATGTATCTGCAGGTTGCACTTGAAAATATTGATAAAATGCCACAGTCTGATTTCAACGCAATTGTAGAGAAATATGTGGAGATGAATATTGCGCATCCATTCCGGGAAGGAAATGGACGCAGTACCCGTATCTGGCTGGATCATATGCTGAAAAAGGAAATTGGAAAAGTTGTGGACTGGAGTAAAGTGGATAAAGAGGATTATTTGCTTGCCATGGAACGGAGTCCAATCAGAGATATAGAGATCAAATATGTTTTGAAAAACGCACTGACAGACCAGACGGAGAGTCGTGAAGTGTTTATGAAAGGCATTGATCACAGTTATTATTACGAAGGTTATACGACATATAAGGCAGAAGAACTGTAAAATTGAATGAGTGAAAAAGAGTGTTGAAGTACATTCCGGTATGGATGTATTTTAACACTCTTTTTTTACATGAATTCAAAGTAAAAATCCTGTGGAATAAAGTAAAAAGTAGCTTATACGTAAAAAATAAAAAATTACGCAAAAATCTTTAGAAAACAAGATAAAATATGCGAAAATAAAAGAAAAATATGGCAAATAATTGACGATGATTCGTAACAGATATATAATTTACGAAAAAGAAGAGAAAAGGAGAGGGTACCATGAAAGTGACATATTCAACAAATGCCTGGGGACCGGTACTTGGACACTGGGCAGCACCGAATAATGTAAATGCAGCATATTATCGCTGCGCAGGTGATCTGACAAAGGCATTATCTGATATTTCTGCAGCGGGATATGAGAGTGTGGAAATTTTTGATGGTGATCTGCTGGAGTACGAAGGAAAAGAAGCAGAACTGAAAGCACTTCTGGAGAGCAGTCATCTGGAACTGAAAGGCGTTTATGTTGCCTGCAACTTTATTTATGATGAAATTTTACCGGAAGAGCTGGCACGTCTGAAAAAGGCAGCACTGTTTGCAAAACAGTTTGGCGCAACCGAGATTGCACTGGGCGGCGGCGCTATCCGATATGACGGCATCCGCGAATCAGATTACGTAAAACTTGGGGAAGCACTGGAAAAGGTTCGTGTGCTGGCTGATGAGATCGGAATGAGAGCAAGCTTCCATCCGCATATGGGATCTCTGGTGGAATCACCGGAGCAGCTGGCAAAAGTTATGAAATGGACATCCATTGCACTTTGCCCGGATCTGGCTCATGTGAAAGCCGGCGGTGGTGATCCTCTGGAAGTTGTAAAAACATATATTGACCGTATTTACTATATCCATCTGAAAGATATCACAGAAGATGGAATGTTCTGTCCGCTGGGTGTGGGAACCATTGATCTTGATCCGATCATGAAAGTGCTGGCAGAAAGCAAAAACGATATTCTTTATGCAGTGGAATGCGATGGCTGGAATCAGGATGCCGGTGAGGGAGCAAAGATCACAGCAGAATATCTGAAACAGTATTTAGCGAATTAGCAGACAGGAGCACCTGTTTTACTAATAACAAACAAAAGGAGAAAAAGGAAAAGGAGAAGAAACTATGAAAAAGAAAATTGTTGCATCTTTACTTGTAGCAGCGATGGCAGTCAGCATGGCGGCATGCGGAAACAGTGATCAGGCTGACAACAGCGCATCAAACACACAGACTTCCGCAAACAATGACTCTTCTGCAAAAGCAGAGCAGACAACAACAGCTGCACCGGCTGCTGACGGAGAAATCAAATCTACAGGTCCGAACGGGGAACAGGGCGTAAATGCAGATACGATCAACCTGACAGATGAGCAGAAAGCACAGATCAAAGAAGCTGGATACAAAGTTGCCGTTGTATTCCATTATGCAGGAAACGACTGGTCAACCGCTCAGCAGCAGGGTATTGAAGATACCTGTAAAGAGCTTGGTATGGAAGTGGTAGCTGTAACAAACGCAGATTTCTCTGCTGAGCAGCAGGTATCTGATATCGAGACAGTTATGGCTTTGAACCCGGATGTTATTATTTCCATTCCGACAGATGCAACTGCAACCGCAGATGCTTACCAGAGAGCAGCAGATAAGGGTATTAAACTTGTATTCATGGATAACGTTGCGGCAGGCATGACTGCAGGCGAAGATTATGTATCCTGTGTATCCGCAGATGCATATGGCAACGGTGTTGCAGCAGCTGAGATCCTCGGAGAGAAACTTGGCGGAAAAGGTGACGTTGGAATGGTTTACTACGATGTAGATTTCTTTACGACAAACCAGCGTGACAAAGGCTTCAAAGATACTATGGCAGCAGAATATCCGGATATCAATATCGTGACAGAGCAGGGATTTACAGATGAGAACGGATGCTCCGAGCAGGGTGACGCAATCCTGACACAGTTCCCGAATATTGACGGTATTTACGCTTCCTGGGATATCCCGATGGAAGGTGTTCTTTCTTCTGTAAGAGCAGCTGGCAAAGAAGGACAGGTTGCATTATCTGCTATCGACCTTGGAAACAACATTGCACTTGAGATCGCAAACGGTACCGTTGCAGGTGTTGGTGCACAGCGTCCGTACGATCAGGGTGTGACAGAAGTAAAATGTGCAGCATTATCTTTACTTGGTGAAGAAGTTCCGGCATTCGTAGTTTGCCCGGCATTACCGGTTACTCAGGATAATGTATGCGATGCTTATAATACTGTATATCATGTAGAGGCACCGGATTGGTTAACAAAAGCAGCAGGAAAATAATAAGAGCAGCAGACAGAGAGTCTTACATAGTAAATGAGACAGAACAAATGGATTCTTTGTAAATAAAAAGAGCCTGTGATGTAAAACAGAATATCAAATGTGAGATTGTACTTTCAGAAATTATGTTTTTATGTCACAGGCTCATTCTATAGAAATGGGTGAAGGAATGAGTCAGACTGTATTGAAAATGGAAGGCATCAACAAGTCATTTGGAGATGCAAAAGTACTGAAAAATGTCCATTTTGATTTGGAATATGGTGAAGTACATGCTCTGGTGGGCGGAAACGGTGCCGGAAAATCTACTCTGATGAAGATTATGACAGGTGTGTATACCCTGGATTCCGGAAAAATCTATGTAAATGGCGAAGAGACTGTGATCTCCAAACCGCTGGATGCAAAAAACAAAGGAATCGGAATGATTTTTCAGGAGTTGTCACTGGTTCAGACACTGACGGTATCGGAAAATATTTTCCTTGGAAATGAGATTGTAAAAAATGGTTTCCGCGATATCGCGGCAATGAACAAAAAGACAAAAGAAGTACTGGATAAACTTGGTATTGAGGTTGACCCGGATACCGTGGTATCTGAACTGAGTGTTGGAATGAGCCAGATGGTAGAGATTGCCAAGGCTGTTTCCAAAGATGCAAAAATACTTGTTTTTGATGAGCCGACGGCAGCGTTGTCAGATTCAGAGACAGAGCGATTGTTTGAGATGATCCAGCAGCTGAAAAAAGAAGGCGTATCCATGGTGTATATTTCACACCGTATGAATGAGATCCTTCGGATTGCGGATCGTATCACCATATTAAAAGATGGTGAACATGTTGTAACAGAAGAAATTAAAAATATGACGCTTGATAAGATAGTTTCTTATATGATGGGTGGTTCATCCGGAGGCGGACATAAGTTTGAATGGGTAGAACGTGACTATGACGAAAATGCTCCGGATGTCCTTACGGTGGAGCACTTAAAGATAAATGACAAGATCAGTGATATCAGCTTTTCCCTGAAACCGAAGGAAATTCTCGGATTTGCAGGTCTGATGGGAAGTGGACGAACAGAGATCATGGAGACCTTGTTCGGACTGCGCCAGAAACAGGGCGGAAAAGTATATCTGGAAGGAAAAGAGATCGAAGTAAAAAATACAAAACAGGCTGTAAAAGAAGGGTTTGCACTGATTCCGGAAGACCGTCGAAAAGAAGGTCTGGTGCTGATGCATACCATTGCCGAAAATGGTGTTTTACCGATCCTTGACAGACTGACGAAGCACAAAGTTTTTCTGGATCAGAAACGTGCGGATCAGCTGGTAGAAGAAAATATTAAGCAGCTGAATATCAAAGCAGAAGGCATCCATCAGGAGATCAGCCTTTTGTCCGGTGGTAATCAGCAGAAAGTAGTCATTGCAAAATGGATCAATTCAAATCCGAAAGTAATGATGCTGGATGAACCGACAGCCGGTGTAGATATCGGTGCAAAGGGTGAAATTATCAGTATTATCCGTGAATATGCGGACCAGGGACATGGGGTATTGTTTGTTTCCTCTGAACTGGCAGAAATGATGGCAATCTGCGACAGGATCATCACGATTTATGATGGAAAGATCACGGGGGAGATCAGTCGTAGAGATCTTAAGACAGAGGAGGAATTACAAAATGCAATCCAAAAAAGCGAGTAAAAAGAAATTTCAGATAAGTAAGTTTACAGTTTATATCGTTCTGGTTGTTGTATTTATCTTTTTCTCAATCGTACTGAGAGATAAAGGTTTTATGAGCAGCAGCAACCTGCTGAACGTCCTGAGACAGACCGCCATGGTTTCCGTTATGGCAGTCGGCGGTGTATTTGTACTTGGTGCAGGTCAGATCGATCTGACCGTTGGTTCCAACGCAGCAATGAGTGCCATGCTGGCATCCCTGACCTTACAGGCAACCAACAGCATTATTCTGGCGCTGATCGTAGGTATCGCCTTTGGTATCGGTGTCGGAGCAGTCAACGGATTGCTTGTTACAAAATTAAAACTGCCGTCTTTCCTGGCAACCCTTGGTATGATGCAGGTTGTTCGAGGCGCAGCAATGTGGATCACAAATACAGCTGCAGTACCGATCACAAATATGCGGTTTAACAAGATCTTTGGTACCGGATATATCGGACCGGTGTCTGTGCTGATCATCTGGACCATTGTGTTCTATGTAGTAGCATTTATCGTATTTAACAAAACACCGTTTGGACGTTACACACTGGCAACCGGTGGAAATGAGCAGGCAGCCGGTTATTCCGGAATAAAAGTTAACAAGATTAAAATGTATATCTTTATGATCTCCGGTGCATTATCCGCATTTGCAGGAATCATGTACGCAGGACGTATGCAGTCCGGCCGTTATTCCTTTGGTGATGGCGATGAAATGTCTGTTATCGCAGCCGTAGTTCTCGGTGGTGCAGCAATGAGCGGTGGAACCGGTTCCATCATCGGAGCGTTTGCAGGATCCCTGCTGATGGGTATTATCAGTAATGCGCTGGTTCTGGCAGGACTTTCTTCTGCACAGCAGAAACTGATCAACGGCGCGATCATCATCTTTGCCGTTGCACTGAGTAACATTGTTCAGAAAAAGAAATCAAATTAATCGAAGATATTTTTTAGAAAGAGTTCTATAAAGAGTAGGAGGAAACAAAAATGAAAAAAATGAATATTGGTTTAGTTGGAGCTGGCTTTATGGGTAAAGCACACTGTGTTGCATTATCAAACATGCCGAAATTATTCCCAGACGCACCGTATGTTCCGGTATTTAAAACAGTATGCGACATCGTTCCGGAGATCGCAGCTGATTTCGCAGAGAGATTCAGTTTTGAAAAATATTGTACAGACTGGCATGACATTATCAATGATCCGGAAATCGACATTGTTTGTGTATGCACACCGAACAACATGCATGCTCCGGTTGCAGTCGCAACTTTAAATGCAGGAAAACACTGCATCTGTGAGAAACCAATGTCCGCAACCATCGAAGAGGCAGAGGCTATGGCAGCTGCAGCAGAAAAAGCAGCAGAAAAAGGCATCGTATCCATGTGTGGATATCAGTATCGTCGTGTACCGGCCATCGATGAGGCAAAGAAAATCATTGAAAGCGGAGCAATCGGTGAGCTGACAAACGTACGTGCACAGTATTTACAGAGCTGGTCCGCAGATCCACGTTCTCCGTTATCCTGGAGATTCGTAAAAGAGACTGCCGGTGCAGGAACACTGGGAGATATCTTTACACATGCCCTTGATATCGCACAGTATCTGGCTGGCGATGTAACAGATGTTGTATCTATGGTAAAAACATATATCAAAGAGCGTCCGGTTCAGGAAGGCGGTGTTGACCTGCTTGGTACCGTAAAACTTGGTGATGATGCTAAGAAACAGGCCGTAGACGTAGATGATGAGGTAAGTATCCTTTGTAAGTATGCTGGTGGAGCCATCGGAAGTGTTGAGGCAACCAGAATGGCATGGGGTCGCAATAACTATATCACAATCGAAGTTCACGGAACAAAAGGTTCCATCACATGGAATTATGAGCGCCTGAACGAACTGGAAGTTTGCTACGGTATGGAAGACGAAGACGGAGCAAGAGGATTCCGCAAGATCTACACAGGTCCGGCAAATCCGCACGGCGATGTAACATGGAACATTCCTGGCATGAACATCGGCTATGGTGAGTTAAAAGCCATCGAAGCATATGAGTTCGCAAAAGCAGTTGAAGGCGGATATCAGCCAACCACATGCTTCAAAGTTGGATATCAGCTCGACCGCGTATGCCATGCAATTCTTGAGTCCAATGACAAAAATGCATGGGTAAAAGTAGATTAAAGAAATAAAATAAGTGAAATTACTTTCTGTAAAAATAAATAAACTTCTCCTCAGGTTGCCTGTCTGCTGCGATGCAGCAGGCAGAGCAGCCATTTTTTAAGAAAATTGGTAGAACGATTTAAATATTAATAATTTCAGAGACATTATGGGAGGTCAGAAATGAAACTTGGATTTGTAAGTGCCATTTTGGATATGGCAGATTATCAGGAAATGATCAATACCGCGGCAGAACTTGGTTTTGCATGCGTGGAGGCTGCCTGCTGGCCTCAGGGAAAAGCGGAGCGTCGATATGCAGGTGTCAGCCACATTGATGCAGAGCGCGTGCTGGAAGATGATACGTATGCAAAATATATTATTGATTATGCAGCAGGAAAAAATGTGGAGATCTCATCTCTGGCATATTATCCGAATACCATGGATGCGGATCTGGAAAAACGTGCTGCTGTCGTAGAACATCTGAAAAATGTTATCCGCGCAAGCGCAAAGCTTGGCGTTGGAATGGTAACCACATTTATCGGACGTGACCAGACAAAAACAGTAGAAGAGAATCTGGAGCTGGTAAAAGAAGTATGGCCGGAGATCATTGCACTGGCTGAAGCAGAAGATGTAAAAATTGCCATTGAAAACTGCCCGATGCTGTTCGGACCGGATCAGTGGCCGGGCGGACAGAATCTGATGACCACACCGGCAATCTGGAAAAAAGTATTTGAAATCCTGCCGAGTGATCATCTGGGTATCAACTACGACCCATCTCATTTTGTATGGCAGATGATCGATTATATCAAACCAATTTATGAATTTAAGGATAAGATCTTCCATGTTCATTACAAAGATATCAAGATCTATCCGGACAAATTAAACCAGGTGGGAATCATGGCATATCCGCTTGATTTCATGTCTCCGAAGCTTCCGGGTTACGGCGATGTGGACTGGGGGAAATATGTATCCGCACTGACGGATATCGGATATGACGGTTACACCTGTATCGAAGTAGAAGATAAATATTTTGAAGGAACAAAGGAAAAAGTACTGGACAGCCTGCGGTTAAGCAAGCGTTATATGGAACAGTTTGTAATATAGAAACAGAGGTGGAAACAAAATGAAAATAGGATTTGGAATTATCGGATTCGGATATGTGGGACACAAACATGAATTGAAAATCCGTGATACAGAAGGCGCGGAGCTGATCGCTATCTGCGATATCCGCCCGGATCGTATGGAGGATGCCTCCACAGAAGGCGTAAAGAAATTTACAGATGCAGATGATCTGCTGAAACTGCCGGAAATTGACACGGTTATTATTTCCATCGAGAATCATAAACACAAAGACATGGTGATCCGTGCGGCAAAAGCCGGAAAAAATATTATCTGTGAGAAACCGGTAGGATTGAATGTGGCAGAACTGGATGAAATGGAAGTTGCTGCAAAAGAAAATAATGTTATTTTTACGGTGCATCAGCAGCGCCGTTATGACCGTGATTACCGTACAATCAAAGAAGTATTTGACAAGGGAGAACTTGGAGATATTTATCTGATCCAGTCAAAATTGTTTGGCTTTAACGGAAATATGCATGACTGGCATGTATACAAAAAATACGGCGGCGGTATGCTGTATGACTGGGGCGTGCATCTCATCGACCAGATTTTATGGATGGTTCCGTCAGAGCTGGAATTTGTTTATGCGGATATCCGAAATGTGATCAATGTGGAAGTAGATGACTATTTCAAGATCATGCTGAAATTCAAAAATAAAGTAACAGCCGAGATTGAACTTGGCACTTATATGCTGGAGGATAAGCCGAACTGGTTTGAACATCACTGGTTTATGGGCGGCAATAAGGGAAGTGCCTATGTGGACGGATTTAACCCGCGTGGAAAAGTGGTAAAAACCACAAGACTGCTGACCAATACACCGGGTGAGACAACCATGACATTTGCAGGACCGACCAGATCCTTTGGTGCGGTTCCGGAGGGCGTGGTTTACACAGAAGATCTTCCGAAGGTTGAGACAGAGCAGATCATGTATTATGACAACTATATGAAAGCCCGGGCCGGAGAGGAAGAACTGCTGGTTAAGATTCCGGAGGTACGCAGAGTGCTCCGTGTCATGGAAGCTGCATGGAAGTCCGCACGGGAAAATCAGATCGTGGCATTTGAAGAGTAAGGAGTAACCATATGATCCATGTGACAATTTGGGATGAAGATATCCAGAACGAAACGCCGGAAATGCAGAAGGTGTACCCGCAGGGAATCCGTCAGGTACTGGCGGATGCACTTGCCCCGGATGAGGAACTGGAGATTCAGACCGTACATGCCAAAATGCCGAAATTCGGTCTGCCGGATGAAGTACTGGCGCAGACCGATGTGCTGATCTGGTGGGCGCACCGGACACACAAAACACTGCCGGATGAACTGGCGGAAAAAATTCAGAATGAGGTGCTGCGGGGCATGGGCTTTATTGCGCTGCATTCCGCGCACTTGAGCAAACCGTTCCGCAGACTGATGGGAACAAGCTGTACATTAAAATACCGCTATGTGGACAAGGAGCGTGTGTTTAACACCTGTCCGTCCCACCCAATCGCACAGGGACTGCCGGAAGTGTTTGATATTGAGATTGAGGAAATGTATGGGGAATATTTTGATGTGCCGAAACCGGATGATGTAATCTTTACTAGCTGGTTTGCCGGAGGACATCTGTTCCGCGGCGGTTGTACCTGGACTCGCGGCAGGGGCAGGATTTTCTTTTTCCATGTAGGACATGACACCTATCCGACGTTTTACCATCCGTGTGTACAACAGATCATTCACAATGCGGTACACTGGTGCGCACCTTACGCTCCAAAGACAGACAGCTGCTGTGTGGAGACCCCGGTATGGAAAGGATAAACGGAACAGGAAAAAATTGCCAACAAATATACTGTATGATATAATTTTAATGGATTTTTACATTAATAAGTAGATCGTGAGGTTGGAGAAACAATGGGATCTGGTACAAAAGTGACAATACAGAATGTTGCGGATCGGGCAGGGGTGTCCATCGCAACGGTTTCTCACATCATAAACAAGACACGTTACGTGCGTCCGGAACTGGTGAGCCGCGTGGAGCAGGCCATCAGGGAAACCGGGTATGTGTCGAAAAAACTGGACGGATATTATGCGGATACAAAGATTCAGGGAAAGCAGACAAAGATCGCATTTGTGCTGCCGGGGCTGTCGGGAACGATTTTTAACCAGTTTATCAGTGAAGTGAACCGGTTAATGCGGCAGCAGGGCTACACGCTGGTAGTCAGCCTGACCAATGAATCCAGTGAGACGGAACGCATGATCCTGCAGGAATTGATGGCGGATAAAAATATTGCCGGTATTTTTCTCATTCCATGTACCCGTGGGGACAAGATTTATGAGAAGGTAAAACGTTCCAGAAAGCCGTTTGTCTGTATTGAGCGAGCGGTGAGTGATCCGGATATTGCCTGTGTGCTGGCGAATAATGAGCATGCCATTTATCAGGGAACCCGTCATCTGATTCGCTGCGGACACAAGAAAATCGGTATTTTACTTGGAAAAGAAGATATCACCACGAAGGACGAGCGTCTGAACGGATATGTGCGCGCGTTGCAGGAGAACAAGATCCTGGTGGAAAAAATGTATATCCGTTATATCAACACGGAGGATGAAAACCGGAAAAATATTTTTGAAGATTTTCCGGAAAACAGGCTTCCGACGGCATTCATTGCCTGTGGAAACCGGCTGACCCATGCCGTACTGCATGATATTGAGGGCTGGGGATTAAGCTGTCCGCAGGATATTTCCGTGGTTGGGTTTGGCGATGATACCTGGAGTGATTTGTTTAATCCACCGTTGACGATCCTGACCCAGGATATCCGGAAAATGTCGCAGAAAGCCGTGGATATTATGCTGAGCCAGATTCAGGATATCCCGTTTGAATGGCCGATCGAGCGGATCCCGATTGAATTTCGTGTGCGCAAGTCTACCCGCGTCATCAACAGAGGACCGTTTGGAGAAGTAGCCATTTCCGCAGAAGATCTGGTGCTTACGGAGCGTGAGGCAATGCTTTTGAGAGAAAAGCATTATAAAGTGGCACTTGCGTTTCATAATACAAATACATATTGGAGCAGTCTGCAGGAAAAGGCCATTCGCGATACTCTTGGAAAATACAATGTGCAGGTGATCGCTGTGATGGATGCGAATTATAATGCGCAGCTGCAGATCGCACAGCTAGAAGCCATTGAAATGCAGGAACCGGATGCTATTATCGGTATTTCTGTGGATGAGGAAGTGACCGCGGAAAAATTCCGGGAAGCGGCGAAAAAATCGAAAATGATCCTGATCGGTAATCTGCCGGAAGGATTTCAGCCGAATGATTATTATTGCTGCGTGTCCGTTAATGAGCGTGAAAACGGACAGAATGCAGGGGTAATTCTGGGCGAATACTACAAAATGAAAGAACATGTCAACGTAGGCATGCTGATTTACGGTGTCCCATTCCAGATGACAGAGCAGAGAGATGAGAGTGCGGAGCAGGTTATTCGGGAAAATTATTCCAATCTGCATATTGTGTGCAAAAAGAAATTTATGAACGTAAAGGATGCATATCGCGCCTGCAGGGAAATGTTGCGGGAACATCCGGAGATTGAAGGAATGTATGTGTCCTGGGAGAGCCCGGCTCTGGAAGCAATCCGTGCCCTGGAAGAAATGAAGCGAACCGACATATCTATTTCTACAGTGGATCTGGACATGAAGGTGGCTTCTTATATGGCCAGGGGTAAAATGATCCGTGGATTGAGCGCACAGCGGCCGTATGAGCAGGGACAGGCAGCGGCCCTTGCCACAATGCAGGCATTGCTTGGAAAACAGGGCTGTAAGTATGTTGGGGTTCAGCCAATCCGTGTATTTCCGCATGAACTGCCAAAAATCTGGCGAGAGATCATGAAGACGGCGATCCCGGAAGAAATCTATCATGATGGAAATGATAAACTTTAGTTTTACATACACCATTTTTTGTTTTGAATAACAGGAAAATCACTGAATGCATTTTATTATGAAGGAAAAAGCTGAAAAAAGCTTCAACATTCTTCTTAATTGAAGAATATGGAAGCTTTTTTCGGCTTTGTTTTTGTTTCTTTATAAGTTATCAGTAAAAACTCAAGTATACTAAAAATCAACTTTATTATACACTGAAATTTAGCTAGATGGAAGAAAAAACTTATGTATTTTCATAAAAAAAGAGCTGTTGCATAAGCAACAGCTCTTCTAACGTACTTAATTCACTATGTGCTAATAAGGACTCAAAAATGAGATTGATTAAGCCTCTGCGATAGCACCTGTAGGACATGTACCTGCGCAAGCGCCGCAATCGATGCAAGCGTCAGCGTCGATCTGGTACTGAGCATCTCCCTCAGAAATAGCACCTACTGGACATCCACCAGCACATGCGCCACACATTACACAAGAATCGCTAATTACGTATGCCATAATTTTTTCCTCCTTAAAAAATACTTGTTCGTTAAGCTCTCATAAGCTTTTCATCATAATAATATAAAAAATTGAAAAATGCAAGTGCTCTCTGAGACAAAACGATCAATAAGGGCACTTTTTGACGATTGTATTAAACTTAATACATATTGACACTTGAGTTAGTATATGCTATCATAGATGTTGAGTAAGTTTTCCTATTCGAAAACGATATGAAATTGATGAAAACTTCGTTTGGACGAAGTTATTTTTTGGAAGCTGTTTGGGTGAAAAGAAACCCGAATGGCTTTTTTTGTTCAGAAAATATTAAGTTGTGATTTGTGTATGCAAAAGGTATAATTAATAATTATAGTTAGACAATAAAAGTGGAGTTTAAAGATAAAAGTGAGAGGGTTAAAGGGGAAAAATATGATTCAGACAGAACAGGTGATACAGGAAGTAAAGAAATTAATAAAAGGAAAAGATGCATGTATCTGCAAAGTGTTTGCAGCAATGCTGGCTGGTGGACATATTCTGATCGATGATGTGCCGGGAGTTGGAAAAACGACACTGGCAGTTGCTTTTGCACAAGCCATGCAGCTGGAAAATCACAGAGTGCAGTTTACACCGGATGTACTTCCGGCAGATATTCTCGGTTTTTCCATGTATCAGAAAGAGACAGGACAGTTTGTGTATTATCCGGGGGCGGTGATCTGCAATCTGTTTCTGGCAGATGAAATCAATCGTACCAGTCCGAAGACGCAGTCGGCACTTCTGGAAGTGATGGAGGAAGGCCGTGTTACTGTGGACGGAGTCACACGGGAAATGCCGGAGCCATTTCTGGTTATGGCAACGCAGAACCCGAAGGGCAGTGCCGGTACGTAGCTTTTGCCGGAATCCCAGCTGGATCGATTTATGATCTGTGTCAGTATGGGCTACCCCGATGCAGCCACGGAGATTGAAATCGCCCGGGGAAAAAGTGCGTCGGAGGAACAGGAGACGATTTATCCGGTGGTCGATGCGGCAGGCTTGTGCGAATTGCAGCGAGAAGCCGGAGAAGTGTTTGTGCAGGATGAGATTTACAATTATATTGTGCACCTTGTGACGGCAACCCGCAATAATCAGTATATTGATCTGGGATTAAGTCCGCGAGGCACCATTGCATGTACGAAAATGGCAAAAGCATGGGCCTTTTTGCGGGGAAGAGCGTATGTGCTTCCAGAGGATGTGGAAGAAGTATTTCCGGATGTGGCAAGACACAGGATTGTGCTAAATACCAGATCCCGTGCGGCACATGTCACGGAACTTCAGGTAATCGCGCAGATTTTAACAGAAGTGCCGCAGCCGACGGTGCAGAAATAAAAGTGAAGAGGAAGTATTTATGTTGCGTTTGGGAGGAGCAGCAGCTGTTACCGTATGGCTGTTTTATATGTCAATGATCTATGGCAGTGCTGCAATGGCGCTGGCCGGATTTGCGCTGATCTTTTTCCTGATATTCAGTTATGTGGAGTTGTTCTGGCTTTGGAAAAACAGCAGAGCCAGGCTGGAGATTCCGCTTGCTGTGGCTTCACAGGATGAAAAAATTACGATGAATCTGCCGGTGGAGACAAAAGGAAAATTACAGCCGGGAAAAGTACGTTGTTTGCTGGAAGTGCAAAATACATTTTCCGGAAAAAAGAAGAAAAAATGGTTTTCGGGAAATACAGCGTATCCGTATGAACTGAAATTGGCGGGAAGATATGAATTTGAACTGAAAAAAGTGCGGATTTATGATCTGACAGGATTTTTTTATGTGGTTCGTAAGGTGAAAAAATGTGTGTCCGTGGATGTGCTGCCGGAAATCTGTTATGTGCCGGTGCAGCTGACGG
>CAVAFS010000266.1:17235-18120 GCA_963587975.1 Bulleidia sp.
GTGCGTAATTTTTTCGGGGATGCGGACAAGTATGATGAATTTCGGCCGGGGTATGATCCGTCGGAACTTTTTGACGTGCGGGAATTTCAGAGGGGTGACCGGGTGCAGAATATTCACTGGAAACTGAGTGCGAAAGCGGATACATGGATAGTGAAGGAACACAGTATGCCAAAGGCCTGTGCCATCACGATTCTGACGGATTTTTTCGGAAAGAAAACGGGTGCAGACCGGGATGCTTATCTGAAACTGGTGGCGGGTCTGTCGTTTTCCCTGATGGATCAGAAATGTGCGCATTATGTGGCGTGGTACAGTGAGGAAGATGCGGGAATTGTGCGGAGCAGAGTGGATGACGAGGAGAGTTTCTACCTGTTTTTATATCGTTTTTTGAAGGTGCAGGTGCGGCAGAAGGTGGATGTGATGCAGGCTTATAAGGAAAAGTACCGGTATGAAAACATGGTTCACCTGCTGGTGGTAACAATGAATCTGGAAATTAAGTGTGAGGATGAAATTATTGGAAAAGCAGAGAAAGAAAAACTCAGCAAGTCCATGGCAGCAATGGAGCTGGTTCTGTAATGTCATTTTGCAGGCTGCTTTTACCTGCGTGATTGCGCTAGTAGTCCTGTGGAGTGCCGAACGGCTGGTAACGGCGTTATTTCCGACGTTACAGTTTTCCGGTTGGTTATTCGCAGCGGGCGGAATGGTGGCTGCAGGAAGCAGTGTATGGAATATGGTATGTTGTGATCGTTTGCAGAAAAAATGGCCACGGCATATCGGAAATCTGCTGTTATTTGTGATTCTTGGAGCAGTATTGCTCCGGGGGGTATATCTGCATGCAGATCAGCTGGAACAGGGATTCTGGTATGTGGGACAGCTGATCGAGGAAAA
>CAVAFS010000267.1:0-3644 GCA_963587975.1 Bulleidia sp.
GACTTTCCATATAATCCTCCTAAAATCGACTTGAACTTATATTCTGCATTATTTTACACTATTTTTCCAGAAAAAGATATGATGATTTTCTTAAATTCAAGAATACCCTCGGCATTCTTGCTGCGCCCAGCCGGAGGCTATATCAGATTCTTCCTGTTTCCTTCAGATATTTTTCTACTTCTGACAAAAATTTATCCATCTCTGCATCGGTTCCGATGGTGATACGCAGATAATTATCAATCCGCGGCTTTTTAAAATAACGGACATAAATATCTTTTTCTTTTAATTTTTCAAACAGTTCCTCCGCCGGACAGCTCTTGTGGGATGCAAAAATAAAATTGCTCTTGGAATCGCGGAAGGTAAATCCAAGCTCTGTAAGACGCAGTTTCACACGTTCTCTTGTCTGAATGATCTTATGTAATGTTTCCTCAAAATATGCCTGGTCATTGATGGATGCCACACCGAGATCCAGTGCTGTCTGATCCATTGTATAGGAATTAAAAGAATATTTTACATCATTCAGATATTTGATCAGCTCCGGTGATGCCATTGCGTAACCGATACGCATGCCGGCCATGGAACGTGATTTTGAAAATGTCTGAACTACGATCAGGTTATCGTATTTTTCCAGTAATGGTAATGCAGTCTCCGCACCGAAATCCACATAAGCCTCATCAATGATCACGATAACATCCTGATTGTGCTGCAAAATATCCTCGATCATCGCCTGAGATGCTTCCACACCGGTCGGAGCGTTCGGATTTGGGAAGATCACGCCGCCGTTTTCTTTGTAATAGTCCTCTTTGCGGATATTGAAATCGTCATCTAACGGCTGTGTCTCATACGGAATGCGAAATTCCTCTGCCCACACATCGTAAAAAGAATAGGTAATATCCGGAAACAGGATCGGTTTTTCTCCATTAAAAAAGGTCATAAAACACATGGCAAGAACATCATCGGAACCAACACCGACAAATACCTGCTCCAGTTTTAAACCTTTCTGTTTTGCAATTGCATTCACCAGACGGGTGCAGGCCGGATCCGGATATAATCTCAGGCGGTCCGGATCCAGATTTTTTAAAGCCTCAGCAACACCCGGGGCTGGTGGATATGGATTTTCATTTGTATTTAATTTGATCATGCGTTCCTTGTTTGGCTGTTCGCCCGGAACGTATGGAACTACTTTTCGAATGTTCTTTTCCCATGCTTTTATCATCACTTTTTACTTCCTTCTACAGTTTTCTACACTGTACCACACTAAAGTGTCCCTTGTAAAGGGGTTTTAGGGATATAAAGCGAAATCAAGGACGGGGTTCTGTGCGACTAGTCACTCTCTTCCCTCGTTTTACTTCGATTTCATCGCGCTCGTTCCCGGTTCCTATAAAAGCTGGTCACCTTCCACTCGCGCAAAATCTCGCAAAACTCAGTCGTTCGCTAAATCGCTCGCCCAGAATCCCGTCCTTGATTTCGTATTCATATATTAAATTAGACTTTCCTTTATGCACGTAACAACAGTAACGCATGCTCCGGTATCGTGATGCGTACCTGCTCATGCTGCGCAAGCTGTTCCGCTTTTTCTTTGTCCATCAGGATTCGCAGTGACAGCGTTTCCTGGCTGTATTTCAGTACCAATTCGGATTCAAACTGCTGTTCCAGCAGACGATCCATCTGCATAACGGAACTGTTTTTCATCGGCTCCAAATCGGATGACACTTCGATATAGTGCGCACGTACACCAACGAAAGTGATATCCTCAGGGATTTCTTTTTCCAGTTCAAAGCAAATGCCCCAGTCCGGAGCTTCCAGCTGATGCGCGGACAGCCGTTTTGCCGGAATGATATTTCGACATCCGGAAATACGGGCTGCTGCCTGTGTCACCGGATTTGCGAAAAAATCTTTTTTATCCTGAACAGTCTCAATATGACCTTTCTCTACTACACAGATACAATCGCACAAATGATACACTTCATCACGGCTGTGAGATACAAAAAGCACCGTTTTTCCTATCTCCGAAAGCAGATCCTGCAGTTCTTCTTCTACCTGCCATTTCAAAAAACTGTCAAGTGCTGACAGCGGTTCATCCAACAGCAGGATTTCCGGCTGTGCCGCCATCATACGCGCCAGGGCCACACGCTGTTTCTGGCCACCGGAAAGCTGCCGCGGCAACCGGTGCTCCAGTCCTTCCAGACGGAAGCGGCGGATATAATCCTGTACGATCTCTTTTTTCGGTTTCTTTCCCATGCCCGCCATGATATTTTTCTCCACGGTCATGTTCGGAAACAGGGCATAATCCTGAAACATATATCCGACGTTTCGCTTCTGTGGAATCAGATTGATTTTTTTCTCAGAATCGAATAAAGTACGGCCGTTTAACACAATTTTTCCCTCGTCAGGTGTCTCGATTCCCGCAATGCATTTCAATGTCATACTTTTTCCACATCCGGAAGCGCCAAGCAGAGCAAACATTTCCTCCCCTGCGGAAAACGCAACATCCAGAGAAAAATTGCCAATTTTCTTTTTTATCGCTACTTCTATTGCCATAGTATTCCTTTCATCACACACAGTTTCCCTCGCTCAAATCCATTTACTCATAGCAAATAGATCATTTGCTTTTTATAAACAGACAAGCGGAGCTGATGTTACCAGCTCTGTGTGTTCTTCATGTTTTTGCCTGCCACAAGGTTCATTGCAACGATGATTCCGAAGGCGATGGCCAGAATAATGATAACCCACACACCGGCCGTCAGATAATCGCCATCCTGAATAACCATAGCAATCTTCTGCGAGATCGTTGACGTTTTTCCGGGGATATTGCCCGCCAGCATGGAAGTTGCGCCGTACTCACCAAGCGCTCTTGCAAAGGTCAGGATCGTTCCTGCAATGATGCCAGGTCCCGCATTCGGCACTGCAACTTTCCAGAAAATCTGCATCTCAGACATACCAAGTGTCCGTGCAGCATAGATCAGGTTTGCATCCAGCTGCTCGAAAGAAGCTCTGGCATTTCGATACATCAACGGAAAAGAAATTACTGTCGCAGCAATGATACATCCAAGCCAGGTCTGTACGACTTTAATTCCGAACTGGTTAAATAAAAACATACCGATCGGACGTCGTTTACTAAATAACAGCAACAGAAAAAAGCCCGCAACGGTCGGTGGAAGCACCATCGGCAGTGTCAGAAATCCATCTGCGATCGCCTTGGCACGCTCACCGGCATGAACAACTTTTCTTGCTGCAAATAATCCCAGAAAAAAGGAAATCACCGTTGCCACAATTCCTGTTTTTAAGGAAATAAACAACGGTGTCCAATCCAGATTTTTTACAATTTCCATAATTGCATCCATATATTTTTCTCCCTATGCTCCGGTCATATATCCGGAGACATTACATTCAATTTATAAATCATTTTTTCACAAAATAATTTCAATTCTTATATTCAGATAAAACCCGACCAGCTTTCGCCGCCCGGGTTTCACCTATATTAATGTGTCTGCTTCATAATAAGCAGGCTAAATTTATCTACTTAAATGGAGAAATCGAAGAATCTTTCCGCGGCAAGCGGTTGAGTGAACGACCGATTTTCGCAAGGTTTTGCGCGAGTGGGAACCGACCAGCTTTTATAGGAGGTGGGAACGAGCGCGATG
>CAVAFS010000268.1:0-11488 GCA_963587975.1 Bulleidia sp.
GTTGTAAATCTTGCTGTTATTTTTTGCAGAGAATCCTGTCTTGCACCAATGTTTTCTGCATATTTTTCATCCGTGATAGCTTTTCGCACCTCTTCCTTTAGCGCTTCTCCGCCAAACTTAAATTCCCTGCCTCTGACAATCATCATCAAATACATTAACGTTTCAAACATATTCATATTGATCGGTTTAGCTGGTTCAAAATCTCTTCGAAAAGCAGTTGGACCCAAAATTTCATAGATACGTGTCAGATCATCAATCGTTCTTTCCTTGTATTCATTCAGAAATTCTTTCGGCTGTTTATTCAAATAGTCCAGTGCAATTCCCTGCAATTCATCAATATCTGCAGTTAACACATATGCTTCCCCGTTTTTTTTCAATTTATTCATAAAATAAAGATTGTATGATGCAGACCTTGTCATCAGATAAGCCCCTCTCATTCGGCTATCTTTTTCAGGATTAATTGAAGTTGCCTGCTCAAAAGCCTCTGATTTTGCCACATCAGCAAGCATATCAAGTCCTTTGCCATGATACAGTGCATTTCTTATCTCCATCTTATTCAACTTTGTTCCACCTCTGTTGACACGGTCAAATATATCAAACAGAATCGCATCTGGTGTAGACGGCTGGATTACATGTGAATATACCTGATAATCCTCCAACTGAGTCTGGTATATTGCATATTCCTCTGTCAACTGACTAAATTTCCTGCCATTTAATTCTGTCAGTACCTTTAAGCCTTTCAAAGGAAATCCGTTCTGAATATATTCAAAAAGTGCAGAAAAACGTTGTTTTCCATCTACCACAATATAATTGTCATTCACCTGCTTCAGATAAAAAACCGGCAATGGAAGCCCCATCAAAACGCTCTCCACCAGCTCACATTTCTGTTTTGATTTCCACACTTCCTTTCTCTGAAACTCCGCAGTCAAAATCAGTTTTCCTTTTTTAAATTTACGTAACAATTAAAAAACCGAAAAATCCTTTTTCGTTACACTCACTGATTTAAAAATCGGTTCCACACCATTATAACGCAGTTCTTCCAGATCACTTTCATCTTCCAACACATTTGTTTCTGTCTCAGCTGGTAAAACAGATACCTCATACTCATCCACATCACGATTATCAAATTGCAGATATGCACTCTCCTCAAACATCGGATTTTCATACAAAATATTCTGAAGTTCTTTACTAATCCGAAGTTTTAACTGTCCACGCGGTTTTGCACTTCGTACTGTTCCGCCATACTCTTTTTCATGATAAATCAGCACCAGTTTTTTACTTTCATCAATCGTTAATTCCTGATTCAGAAAAAAACGCTCAAATTCTTTCGGAATAGCCGTTTCTCCACATTGAAGAAATGTACTGTCGATTTTCTTAATAATCCGATCTACATTTTCTTTTTCCCATGAAAAACTTTTCTCCATTTCCTGTTCCATTTTTCCGTTCTCCATTTTTATTATCTACTCAATAGCACTGTCATAATTTTATTCAGACATTTACTTATCCTGTCATTTATTGTATCACATCACAAAGTACTCTCACAATGTCTACTTCCCACAAAACTCCTCTATTTTATCCGCGGTCTCTTCCTGCTGCTCTTTTGCAGAAATATCCGCCTCTCCATCGCCTTTCTGTGCACCATATTCCCCATATCCGGCATGATTACCACCCTGGATGCAGAATTCTTCATAAGCAGATGGCATCAGTTTCCGTCCTTCTGTCACCTTATCCATATTCACAACTCCGTCATTGCTTCCATAAATGGAGAGCACCTTCAAATCCGTATCCGACAGATTTTTCGTGGAATATGCTGCCAGAAAAATCAGTCCATCCAGCTTTTCACTGTTTTTATCCGCATAAACGGCGGCCATGGCTCCGCCCAGAGAATGACCGGCCAGATACCAGTGATCATAACTGTACGTTTCCATAACTTTATCTGCACGATTCATTCCCATAAAGGCCAGATTTCCCGGCATATGCACCAGATAACAGTCGATGCCGTCAGCAGCCAGCTGTTTCAGCAAATTTGCATATGCTAAATCTTCCACCTTCGCTCCCGGATAAAAAATCAGGGCTGTATCATGGCCCGGTCCATCAAAAAAGTAGCCATACTCAGCTTCTTCTACCTTTACCTCAGCTGTACTCTCCAGCGCCTCCTGCCGATCCTCCACATGATAATAATTGCTTACATATACAAGAGACAAGATCATCAGCGCAGCTATCACGATCAGTCCAATCAATCCCACACGTTTTAATCTTTTTCCACTTTTCTTCTTACTCATTTTCTTTTCCTTTCCTATCCCATCCGTTAATTATTCTTCCTAAAATTCAATTTTAATACTTTCCTTTTTCCACTTGAAATATCACTTTATTTCATAATAACATTTCTTAAAATTGTCGTAAATTTTCCGTAAATTCATATTTTTCTCTTGACGAATTCCATTTTTCGTATTAAACTGACCGAGGTTTTGAAAGGACAGCCTTTCATTTAACCTTGATTTATAATACATCAGATTTATGTTTTCTAAAAGTTTTTTATAAAACCCGATTCCATTTTGCTGTATAACAGGCAAATAACTGAATTGACATTAGAAAGCAATCTGAATTTTAACAGGAGGTGTGATCATGGACAATTGTGATAGTACAGGACGAAGTATGATCTGCGGTGGCAGACAATGGAAACTGAATATGCAGCTGATCCATGTAATTCACTAATCCCTGCATTTTCATTTCCAACTGAATATAACTCCCACCGCACAAAGGATTCCTATACTGCACAGTCGTAACTGTAACGTTTGCTTTCGGAATTTCGTAAAGCGGTGATTTTTTATGCCCTTTTTTCGGGCTGTCAGGAGGAAATGATATGAAAAAAACATTAAAAAGACCAAACTATGCAGAAGAATTACTGAAAATCATTCAGAGCCCGTTAAAAAACGAGATCCTGCTGGATCGGCTGAATGATTATCATGAAAGAGATATTGCGGATGCACTGGAACTGCTGTCCCCGCAGCAGCGCAAAAAACTGTATCCGGTACTGGGTGCGAAACGCCTTGCAGAAATTTTTTCCTATCTGGAGACACCAACCCAGTATCTGTCTGAGCTCAGCGTCAACCAGGCTGCAAAGATCGTATCCTACATGGATTCCGATGATGCGGTAGATGTACTGGAGCAGATGGAAACATCCGCAAAGGAAAAAATCGTAAAACTGCTGGACGCTGATTCCAGTCATGACATCCGACTGATTCTCTCCTACGATGAGGATGAAATCGGAAGCATGATGACAACAAACTTTGTTGCTATCAAAAAGGAACTGTCTATCCGCCAGGCTATGCGTGAACTGGTGGTTCAGGCAGGAGAAAATGACAATATTTCCACAGTTTACGTGGTTGATGATTCGGATAATTTTTACGGTGCCATTGATCTGAAAGATCTGATCATTGCCAGAGAAAGCGATAACCTGGAAGACATCATCAGTACTTCCTATCCATATGTAACGGATCATGAAAAAATTGAAAACTGCATTGAAACGATCAAAGATTACGCCGAAGATTCCCTGCCGGTTCTGACTGACAGTGGAAAACTGATCGGTATTCTGACTGCTCAGGATATCGTAGAAGCCGTAGATGATGAGATGGGCGAAGATTACGCAAAGCTGGCTGGTTTAACTGCAGAAGAAGATCTGCATGAAAAAACATCCACCAGTATCAAAAAACGTCTGCCGTGGCTGATCATCCTGCTGTTTCTCGGAATGGCAGTATCTTCCGTAGTCGGCGTATTTGAGACAGTTGTCGCTGTCCTGCCGATTGTTATGTGTTTCCAGTCCCTGATCCTTGATATGGCAGGAAACGTTGGTACTCAGTCCCTGGCTGTTACCATCCGTGTACTGGTTGATGAAACACTGACTGCAAAACAGAAATTTAACCTTGTTTTAAAAGAAATGAAAGTCGGATTTCTGAACGGACTTTTCCTCGGAATCCTCTCCTTCGTATTTATCGGACTGTACATCTGTGTGTTAAAACATTATCCGATGGGACATGCCTTCCTGATCTCCGGCTGCGTTGGTTTTTCCCTGATGGTAGCCATGGTGATCTCCAGCATGGTCGGCACTCTGATCCCGATGTTTTTCCACAAAATTAAGATTGATCCGGCCGTTGCCTCCGGTCCGTTGATCACAACCGTCAACGATCTGGTTGCCGTTGTTACTTACTATGGACTTGCATGGTTGCTTTTGATCCATGTGCTGCATATGATTTAAAAAATATAAAAAAAACAGATGTAATCCTGTCAAAGGACTACATCTGTTTTCTTACAATACTGTATTCATCTCCCGGACGATAATACGGACATTCCCGGAACTGCCCGGTGATAAACCGATACATCTCGTCCTGATCCAGATCCTGAGTACAGACATAGTACTCATAATCCTCGTCGTATTCATAATTCATACAGTATTCGCAATTTGATCCTGCGTGTTTCTGCTTTTCACTCATATTCTGCCTCAATCCTGTTTATATAATTTTCTTTCTATTCCGTTAAATTATACTATAGCATTTACAGCTTCAAATATCTACAGAAAAGCATTCTTGAATTTATAATCTTACCGGGCCATTTTCTTTGATGTAACGCCATCCCTCTGCTGTCTTCTCTACTTCCAGGCAGCACTGTACGTTCTGGGACGGATCCGGATGGTTTTTCCACAGGTCATATAATTTCGGTAAAAATACCGGCCACTGGCTCGCCTCAAAATCCTCATGCTCTGTCAGGAAGTTCGGTACAATCTTCGCATTCGGATCTTTTTTCAGAATATCAATGATGAATGCTGGTGGTGCAGATACTTTGGAGTTCTGTACGGTTGCTGTGATGTGTACACAGCCACCTTCTACATCTTCCCACATATGAACCGTAGAATCTACCAGTTCGCCAAGGTCATTGAATACACCTTCGCAGATCACATGTTTCAGACATGTGGTAAACGGGAAGAAATCTTTTAATGCCAGTCTGTGAATCTCTACTCCTTCGCCGCCAAATACAGCTGCGCCCGGCTCACAAGCCTCGGAAATCATATGGACAGAAGCTTCCATACCATACTCTACCGGAGTTTTTACCCATGTAAATTTCTTGTGAGAGCCCGGAGCCCACAGATAGTAACCTTTCTCCATGTTTGCCCAGAACCAGTCCATCATCTCGGATGTTACACCCGGGAGAAAATGCTGTTTCTGTGACGGAAGTACATAGCCTTTGTCAATGGCATCCTGATTTAATTCCAGTTCCGGCAGTAATGGGTTTGGTTTTGCCGGTTTCTCGTATGTTGCAAACGGTACGTTCACGTTATCCTGACATGGCAGATAAGTCTGACCTCCATTTGCCACATATGTTACATGCTCGCTCATAAATAATCCTCCTTCTTATCCAGCTCTTATTATGCTTGTCCGCTCTGCTGGTCTTACCTAATTTTCATTGTAGCTGTTTTACGCTTCTTTGTCCAGAGAAAGTTCGCAAAGTCCTGTTCCTGAATTATCCACCCAAGAGTGTCATTCTTAAATTATCATTCAGAAAGCTTCATTTGCGTTCCATCCTGAATGATCAAAAAACGCTAAATTCACAGAGTAAACTTTTTTCTGAATCTTTCTTAAGAACTCTAAATGCGCTTCTATCCTATGCTATAATCAGTATACAAAAGTTACTTATCATGCGTAAATACTTTTTATATTTTTTAGTATCACATTTACAGAAACGTAAACATCTCGTTTCTCAGCTATTTTTAAAGGATAACGATCATCATGGAACAAGCAACCATTTTAATTGTAGATGACAATCCCGAAATCCGGGAAATCATACAGATTCTCCTCTCCGGAGAAGGTTTTCAGGTACAGGAAGCCGCCAACGGGACGCAGGCCCTGAGTCTGATAAAAGGAACTACCTTTGACTTAATCATCCTTGATATCATGATGCCGGGACTCAACGGCTATCAGACCTGTCTGGAAATGCGCAAGATCACAAACGCACCGATTCTGTTTTTGAGTGCCCGCACTCAGGAAAGTGACAAGACCCTTGGCTTTTCCAGCGGTGGCGATGACTACCTGGCAAAACCTTTTTCCTACGCCGAGCTGGTCAGCCGGGCCAAAGCCATGATCCGCAGATATCAGGTGTATCAGGGAAAGCCGGAGCAGCCTGCGCAGCCGTCAAAAATCAACTATCACCAGTTACAGTTAGATGAACTGACACAGGAAGTCACAAAAAATGGTGTCCCCGTGGAACTGACAGATACGGAATACTCCATTTTACTCCTGCTGCTGACGCATCCGGGACAGATTTTTTCCACGGAGCATCTTTACGAATCCATCTGGAACGAACCGTATTATTACGGAGCAAACAACGTTATCATGGTACATATTCGAAATCTGCGCCGCAAAATTGAGGATGATCCGAAAAATCCGACACTGATCAAAACCGTCTGGGGAAGGGGCTATCGCTGTGACAAAGAGAATTAAACACCCAAAATCGAGTTCCCGCACAAAACATTTTTCTGTCCTCTGTGACAAAAATCCGCTCTGGAAAATTCCACGGATCCGCCTGCAGTTTCTCGTCACGATCCTGCTTTCCTTCCTGCTGGCTATTGGCGGCTTTTCCGTGACCTGGCACATGATGCCCTGCGCATGGAAACTTGTTCGCCACATTCCCGGTATGGATCTGGATTGTGATGCGCTAAAATCAGAACTTACGGAACGTGCAAAAAACTACGATCTGCCCTCTTCCGAAAACAATAAACAGGAACAAGCTGCCTTCGAATCATTTTTTGATTCTCTGGATTCCTATACCGGCATCGCAATTTACGGTAAAGATGACCAGTACTTTCGCACACAGCATAACGCTGACATCATCCACAGTAAAAACTGGAACTTCTTTACACAGATGATTTTTCAGATCACATACAGCAACTATGCAAAAGTGTTACCACTGAATGGTATTGAAGATTATTTTGAAATAGATATAGATTTCAAAAATGAAACCGGCAAACTTTATGTTTCCAGCTTCCATAACTCCAAACTGACCATTCCATGGTTTCTTTTTTCCATCGGGGTTGCTCTCTTTTTGCTGCTTTTACTGCCACTTTTGTTTTTGCGGAAAAAAGTGCAGGACATCGAGATTCTAAAAGACCACATTTTACAAATGTCCGGTGGTGACTTAAATCAGCCCATTGATTCCATGGGAAACGACGAACTTGGCGTTCTGGCACGGGAACTGGACCAGATGCGCAGCACGCTACTTACAAATATACAACAGGAAACAGAGAGCCGTCAGGCTAATCAGGATCTCATCACTGCCATGTCCCACGATCTGCGCACACCACTGACCATTTTGCATGGATATCTGGATATTCTGGCTCTTGACCGCAATCCCGAGCAGCAGTCCGAATACATCCGGCGCTGTCTGCAAAAAACAGAGGATATCCAACAGTTGACGGACCGTATGTTTGAATATTCACTGGTTTACGAACCACCGCAATCTCCGGTTTTAACTCCAATTCCACTGAAAAACATGCAGCGCGTGCTCTCCGAGCATCTGGATTTTCTCCGTCTCGCCGGATTTCAGACGTCAGAAACCTTTGCTCCATTGTACGGTCAGATCAACGGTGATGAAGCCTCCCTGAAGCGGTTGTTTCAGAATCTGTTTTCCAATATTTTGAAATATGGAGATAAATCGGAACCAGTAACTTTACAGATTTCTCAGAGCACGGATTTGTGTCAGATCACACTTTCCAATACAGTAAAAAAAGACCTGACCGGCATTGAAAGCAATCGTATCGGACTGAAAAGCGCTGAAAAAATAGCTGAACTGCACCACGGAACACTGACATCCTTTCAGGATGAAAATCATCAATTTATTGTAAATGTAACATTGCCTGTGAAGGAAACTACTATATAGCGCAGCATAATTTTCTCATATGTGCACACTTATTTATAGCAACAATTTCTTCTCATGCGAGTGTGCAGCAACAAAAATGGCACCTGACGATACAACGATCGATCAGATGCCATTTTTTATATTTCATATACTATGATACATTTTGTACAAATACGTTTATGCCATTCTTCCGCAGCACTGTTTGTACTTCTTGCCGCTTCCGCATGGGCACGGATCATTCGGATATACTTTCTTGGCCTCGCGGGTCTTCGGTGCTCTCTGTACAGAATCATCTTTGTTTGTTCCTGTTACTTTGGCAACCTCTTCACGCTCTACCTTCTGCTCTACTTTGATATGATACAGCAGGCGGATCGTCTCTTCCTGAATGTTTGCTGTCATCTCATCAAACATCTCAAATCCGGCCATCTTGTACTCAACCAGCGGATCTCTCTGTCCATAAGCCTGCAGACCGATACCTTCACGAAGGATTTCCATGTCATCAATGTGATCCATCCACTTACGATCGATGGTTTTCAGCAGAACCACACGCTCCAGCTCACGGATCATCTCTGCCTCCGGGAACTCAGCCTCTTTTGCTTCATATAACTTCACTGCCCGCTCTTTGAGCATGTGCTTTAACTCATTTGCATTCAGGCTCTGAATCTCATCATCGCCAAGTGGCTGCATCGGAATCACCGGAATCAGCAGCTCATTTAACTCCAGAACATCCCAGTTCTTGCCTTCCTCATCAGATACACAGTGATCTACGGTATCTTCCACGCGGTCTGTGATCATCTTGTAAATTGCACTGCGCATGTTCTCGCCATCCAGCACACGACGGCGCTCGCCGTAGATGATCTCTCTCTGGTCATTCATAACCTGATCGTACTCCAGAAGGTTTTTACGGATACCAAAGTTGTTACCCTCAATCTTCTCCTGTGCTTTTTCAATCGCGCTGGAAAGCATTTTATGCTCAATCTGCTCACCATAAGGAACACCCATAGCGTTGAACATAGTGATCAGTTTTTCAGAACCGAACAGACGCATCAGATCGTCTTCCAGAGAAATATAGAAACGGGATTCACCCGGATCTCCCTGTCGACCGGAACGTCCACGCAGCTGGTTATCAATACGGCGGGACTCATGACGCTCTGTACCAATGATCTTCAGACCGCCTGCAGCTTTTGCCTCATCATCCAGCTTGATATCAGTACCACGGCCGGCCATATTTGTTGCGATGGTAACCGCACCATGTACACCGGCCTGGGCTACGATCTCAGCCTCGAGCTCATGGAATTTCGCATTCAATACGCTGTGCTGAATGCCTTCTTTTTTCAGCATTTTACTTAAAAGTTCGGAAGTCTCGATAGTAATGGTACCAACCAGAACCGGCTGACCGGTTGCATGTGCTTTGACAACTTCCTGTACAACAGCCTCAAATTTCTCCTGTTTTGTCTTGTAAACAGCATCTTCTTTATCAATACGTGCCACCGGACGGTTTGTCGGAATCTCGATAACGTCCATGCCGTAGATATCACGGAACTCTTTTTCCTCTGTCAGGGCTGTACCTGTCATACCGGCTTTTTTCTTATATTTATTGAAGAAGTTCTGGAACGTGATGGTTGCAAGTGTTTTGCTCTCACGTTTTACTTTTACATGCTCTTTTGCCTCAATAGCCTGATGCAGACCGTCAGAATAACGACGTCCCGGCATGATACGTCCGGTAAACTCATCTACGATCAGAATCTCATCATCTGCAACAACATAATCCTGATCACGGTGCATTAAATTATGTGCACGCAGAGCAAGAATGATATTGTGCTGAATTTCAAGGTTCTCTGCATCTGCAAGGTTATCAATCTTGAAGAATTTTTCAACCTTCTCCACACCTTCCTGTGTCAGGTTGATGACTTTATCTTTTTCATTTACGATGAAATCACCGGTCTCCTCGATCTCAATGCCCATGATGGCATCCATCTTGGAAAACTCCTGGCTTGCCTCACCACGTTTCATCTGTCTTGCAAGGATATCACATGCCTCATACAGCTTTGTGGATTTGCCACTCTGGCCGGAAATAATTAACGGTGTACGTGCCTCATCGATCAAAACAGAGTCGACCTCATCAATGATCGCATAATGCAGATCACGCTGAACCAGCTGCTCTTTGTAAATAACCATGTTGTCACGCAGATAATCGAAACCAAGTTCATTATTAGTAACGTAAGTAATATCGCACTCATATGCTTTCTTACGCTCATCGTGATCCATATCATTTAAAACAACGCCGACGGTGAGTCCCAGGAACTCATGTACTTTTCCCATCCACTCAGCATCACGTTTTGCCAGATAGTCGTTGACGGTAACGATATGAACACCTTTTCCTTCCAGCGCATTCAGATATGCCGGAGATGTGGAAACAAGTGTCTTACCTTCACCGGTTTTCATCTCAGCGATACGTCCCTGATGAAGAACGATTCCACCGATAAGCTGTACACGGTAATGCTCCATGCCGAGCACACGTTTTGCAGCTTCACGAACTGTCGCAAATGCCTCCGGAAGCAAATCGTCCAGAGTCTCTCCTTTTGTAAGTCTTTCTTTATATTCTTTTGTTTTTCCACGCAGTTCCTCATCGGATAAAGCCTGCATCTGTGGACGGTAACTTTCGATTTTATCTGCAATTGCATATACAGATTTCAGTTCCCGCTCACTGTGGGTTCCAAAGATTTTTTCTATAATACTCATGTATTTCCCCTGTACCTTTCTTTCTTTGCGGTAAAGACCGCTAAACACAAGCTATATTTTACCACTGAATGGGATATCGCACAATACAAAATACCGTTAACGAATTGTGAACTTTTTATAAACGAAATGCTTTTTCCTATGCAAAACCCGACATAGTATGCTATACTTTTCACTTGAAACCAATCATAAAGGAGGATTTTATCATGAGTTATTTATACAAGACAAGAGGCACCTGTTCTACTATGATCGAAGTCGAGCTGGATGGCGACATCGTAAAAAACGTAAAATTTACCGGCGGATGCAACGGTAACCTGCAGGCCATCCCGAAACTGGTTCAGGGACTTACCGTAGATCAGGTAGAAGAAAAACTTTCCGGCATCTCATGTTCCGGACGTCCGACTTCCTGTGGAGACCAGCTGGCCAAAGCCTGTCGCGCTGCCCTGGAAGCACAAAACGCATAAGAATCATGTTCTGATCTGTGCATCATTTTCCGCTATCGGATATTGTTCGAAACGTTCTTTTTCATCAACGCATTACATTATAAAAAGAACTATGATCTCAACGCATCTGGCAGAGGCTGTCTTTTGTCAGGTGCGTATTTCTTTATATTATCGCCTGTAATTATCTGATAATTTAAATATATCATTCATTCATTTCTGTTTATTTGTATTATTTCAATATTTTTTCTAATTTTATATTGACAAACAGCATATTGTCTGTTACTATGAGTACAACAAATAAAGAACTTACAAGTTCTTACAAAACTACAGAAAGAGAGGTACAGACCACCGGAAACATAATTTAAACTTCAAAACGATACTAAGTATAGGAGGTACAGTCC
>CAVAFS010000269.1:0-5632 GCA_963587975.1 Bulleidia sp.
GCTTTACTGTCATTGGCTTTTTCAAGAATTTACGAAACACGCATTCCCTGACCATCAAATCTCCATCTACTTTGACGCATACAAAGTCGGATGTATACTCTCCCTCTGATAAACCGTCTAACAGTACATTGCATCTAATTTCCTGTATGTTATTGTCGTTCTGAAGTATATCTGCATACACAAACTGTATTTCATTATAAGTTCTACATACATTCTGACTCTTGCCTAAACTTTTCTTTTCACATCTTCCTTTGTAACCTTTCCTACGCATAGTAGCACCTCCTGATATTTGCAATTCCCCAAAATGAGAAACACTTCCCAAAAGTATTTTATGTTCCCAAAAATGTTCCCAAAATCAGTTTGAATCTCCCAAAAATGATTTTTTAGGTGATTTTCTTCCCAAAAACATTCTTTGTATAAAAATGGGGAATTGCCGTAAAGTATTAATTTTACTGGGTTTTCAGAGGTTTTTCTGGAATTTAAGATTTTCCCAAAAACGCATATACAAAAATACCCTATGTCATAGGGCACTCGCTTCTATCCTATTTCGGGGCAAAGTTTTTATCCTCTGCAAATTTCCAAACATGGCTGAAATCATCCCATGACATTTTCATATTTTACGTTGATATAATCACTCAAAGCATTTTTTCTGCTTCTTTTTTGGGTTTTTATTCCCGATGAAATTACCGTTTCATTCCATTTTATGATCTCTGAAACCCGCATAAAATAAGGCTTTCCGCGTTCTCCAATATCAGTAATTCACGCAAAACTGCCAAACAGGTACAAAAAAACCTTGGGGAACTGCTTTTTCACAATTCCTCAAGGTTATTCTTACATTTTTCTCGTTTTTACCTGATGTCTGTTTTTCTCACTGGATAAATCTTTTGCCCTATAACTGAATAAAAAGCTTTGCCCTGTGATAATATTAATTTTCATTCATCTTTGCAAGTTTTGCTGCCTGATCTGCCGCGATCAATGCATCAATGATTTCTTGAATATCACCATTCATGATAGACTCCAGACGATACAATGTCAGTTTGATACGATGATCTGTCACACGTCCCTGCGGGAAGTTGTAAGTACGGATCTTCTCGGAACGGTCTCCGGTTCCAACCTGGCTTCTTCTTGCCTCTGCCTCTGCATCATGTGCTTTCTGGCATTCCATATCGTACAGTTTTGCACGAAGTACTTTTAATGCTTTGTCTTTGTTTTTCAACTGAGATTTCTCATCCTGGCAGGAAATTACGATACCTGTCGGGATATGTGTCAGTCGAACAGCAGAATCAGTTGTATTGACACACTGTCCACCGTTTCCGGATGCACGGAATACATCGAATTTACAGTCGTTCATGTCGATCTGCACGTCTACTTCCTCTGCCTCCGGCATAATTGCAACGGTGATGGTGGAAGTATGGATACGTCCACCGGACTCTGTCTCCGGCACACGCTGTACACGATGTACACCACTCTCGTATTTTAACAAGGAATAAGCACCCTGACCGGTTACCATGAAGCTGACATACTTCATGCCGCCGATACCGATTTCCTCCACGTCCATGGTCTCAACTTTCCAGCGTTTGCTCTCTGCATAATGTACATACATACGATAAACTTCTGCAGCAAACAGTGCAGCTTCATCTCCACCGGCACCTGCACGGATCTCCACGATAACGTTTTTGTCATCGTTCGGGTCTTTCGGAAGCAGCAGGATTTTTAATTTCTGCTCTAATTCTTCTACTTTCTCTTTGGACTCTGCCAGTTCTTCTTTTGCAAGCTCGCGAAGTTCCTCATCGCTCTCCTCCTGCAGCATGGCAAGACTGTCCTCGATATTCTGTTTATTTTCTTTGTATTCTTTGTATGCTTCTACGATCGGAGCCAGGTCTGCCTGCTCCTTCATCAGTTTCTGGAAACGTTTTGGGTCATTGGCCACATCCGGCTCACTCAGCATACTGAGTAGTTCTTCAAAACGTACCAGTGTATCTTCCAGTCTGTCAAACATAATTATCTCCTTCCTCTCACAACCCGGTCAAGTCCCGCCAGATCGCGAATCACTTCTATATCATTAAATCCATGTTCTTTCATAAATCCGCTGACTGCTTCTGCCTGATCGTATCCAATCTCATACAGCAGATAGCCTCCGTCATTCAGATGAGCAACACTTTCCTCGGTGATTTTCCGGTAAAAATAGAGTCCGTCTTCTTTTCCGTCCAACGCTCCCATCGGTTCATGGTCACGTACTTCCGGCATCAGTGTATCGATCACTTTGCTCGGAATATAAGGCGGATTCGATACGATCATATCGAATTTGCCGGAAATCTCCGAAAACAGATCACTGCGAATAAAGTCCACCGGCACCTGATTCTGCAATGCATTGTGTTTTGCCACCTGCAAGGCATCCTCGGAAATATCTGCCCCGGTCACTTTTGTCCGTGGGCAAAAAGACTGAATGCTGATTCCAATGCATCCGGAACCGGTACACAGATCCAGCACATCCGCATCCGTCATTTCACTTTTTAAAATCTGAATGGCTTCTTCCACCAGCACCTCTGTATCCTGACGTGGAATCAGGACATGTTCATTCACTGCAAAAGGCAATCCCATAAATTCCTGTTCTCCGGTCACGTACTGCAACGGCATCCGCTGACAGCGTTTTTCCGTCAGTTCCAGATAAGCGGTCTCCTGTTCAAAATCCATCGCATCCCGCTCATGTAACAGATAAAAACTGCGGCTGATCTGACAGACTGCTTCCATCAGAAACCAGCTCTCCGCCGCCTCATTTTCCACACCGGCAGCTTTCAATAACGCTGCTGCCTGCATTCTCGCCTCCCGGTATGTCATGGTTTTTTCTCCTGTACTTTCTGCTCGGCATCTTCAGTTTTTTTATCAGCATTGATTTCCTCCGAAATGCCTTCTTCCGCACGGATTTCCGCAATGTAACTTCTCCAGTCAAACACAGCCTCCACGGACGCAATGCCGACCTCGATCATGTCGTCATCCGGCTCCTTTGTGGTGAGTCCCTGCATCCACAGTCCTGGTTTACTGATCAGATTGATCACCGGATGGTCACTGCGGCCTGCCGCACGCAGCAGCTCATAGGACACGCCTGCAATCACCGGAATCAGCGCCAGTCTAAGCACCAGTCGTAATGCATGAGAATCTACACGGATAAACAGAAACAGGATCACGCTGATGATCACGACAAACATCAGGAAGCTTGTGCCACAGCGTTTGTGCTCCTTGGAGCTTTTCCGCACATTTTCCACATTCAGTTCCAGTCCATGCTCGATGCAGTTAATGCATTTATGCTCTGCACCGTGATACATGAACACACGCTGGATCTCCTTCATCCTTGAGATCAGCATTATATATCCGATAAAAATTGCGAGACGAAGGATTCCTTCGATCACTGCCACAACCATATCGCTCGCTATAAACCGGGAACACAGCACCGACAGATAATATGGAAGGATCATAAAAATAGCCACGGCCAGCACGATAGACAACACGACCGTTCCGCCCATCATGGCATTTTCCTTTGCCTTTTTCTTCTCTGCAGTGTCCTGCTTTTTCTCCTTTGTGTCTTCTTCATCCTCAAAAAAAGAAGCAGAATACATCAGTGTGGACATTCCAAGTACCAGAGAATCGATAAAACTCAACACTCCACGCACCAACGGAACTTTCTGCCACACTTCTCCCGGAACAATTCCTTTATATTCTTTTGTCATGACTTCAATTTCCTGATCCGGTTTGCGGACTGCCACCGCATACCGTTCTTTGTTTTTCATCATGACACCTTCCATGACGGCCTGACCGCCAATTCCAGAATAGCGCATAAAAATTCCTCTTAACAAAACAGGTTGAGATTTTGCAACCTCAACCTGATTTTCACACATATCTTACTATTATTTTAAGCCGTATTTCTTGTTGAACTTATCAATACGTCCACGTGCCTGAGCTGCTTTCTGCTGTCCTGTATAGAATGGATGGCATTTAGAACAAATCTCTACGTGAATATCGCTCTTTGTAGAACCTGTTACGAATGTGTTTCCGCAGTTACAGGTTACAGTTGCCTGATAATAATCCGGATGGATTCCTTCTCTCATTAATTTCACCTCGCATACCAAATTTCTTTGTAATTCTACTTACGTCTATGAAAAACAATAAACTTGTTAATCTTTTTGTACCGCACACTCACGGTACACAGCTTTCATATTGTAGCATACACTTTTTTCTATTGCAAGCAGTTTTTTAGAAAAATTTCCGTTTTTTTACAAGTTCTACGAACTCATGATTATTTTTGGTCCGAACAAACATATTCAGGATATTTTCTACTGCTTCATCTGACTTCATGCCATTGAACGCTTTTCGCATGATGTAGGTAGCTTCCTGCTCTTCCTTGTCCAAAAGCAGATCCTCTCTACGAGTACCGGATTTCACGATATCGATGGCAGGGAAGATACGTTTTTCGGATAAGCGGCGATCCAGAACAAGCTCCATGTTACCGGTTCCTTTAAACTCCTCGTAAACAACATCATCCATCTTGCTTCCAGTCTCAACCAGAGCAGTTGCAAGAATAGTCAGGCTGCCGCCCTCACGCATGTTTCTGGCTGCACCGAAGAATCGTTTCGGCATATGTAATGCCGCCGGATCAAGACCACCGGATAACGTACGTCCACTTGGCGGAACGACTAAGTTGTACGCTCTTGCCAGACGGGTAATACTGTCCAGAAGGATCATTACATCCTGTCCATGCTCTACCAGACGCTTTGCACGTTCGATAACCATCTCAGATACACGTTTGTGATGCTCTGGCAGCTCATCGAAAGTAGAGAAAATAACCTCTACGTTATCGCCCTCAATGGCTTCTTTAATATCAGTTACCTCTTCCGGTCGCTCATCGATCAGCAGAATGATCATATGCATGTCCGGATTATTTGTCTTTACAGCAGTTGCTACTTTTTTCAGTAACGTTGTCTTTCCGGCCTTCGGCTGTGCAACGATCATACCACGCTGTCCTTTACCAACCGGGGAGATCAGATCCATGATACGCATCGCTGTCTCGTTCGGTTTTGTCTCCAGACGCAGACGCTCATTCGGGAAGATCGGTGTCAGATCTTCAAATGGTTTTCGTTTCATTGCCTCGTATGGCGGATATCCGTTTACGGTGCTGACATACAGCAGCGCGCTGAATTTCTCACCCTGGGATTTGATACGTTTGTTTCCACATATAATATCACCGGTTTTCAAATTGAAACGACGAATCTGGGACGGTGCCACATACACGTCATTGTCACCCGGCAGATAATTCTCACAACGGATAAATCCGTAACCATCCGGCATAACCTCCAGAATGCCGTTCGCCTGCTCACCACTGTCCAGAGAAGCCTCATCCTTGCGGATCTGCTCCAGTTCTTCCTCTGTCTTCTTTTCTTCTGCACTGTCAGAAGCATCTTTTTCTTCACGGCGCACATTGTTTCTTGTGGTGTAACGTCCCGGTTTACGCTCCCGTACATACATTTTGCCCGCTGATTTTCCAGTTTCTTCTGTACTTTCTTTTTCTTCTGTTGTTGTTTTTGCTTTCTCTTCTTCCTCTTTCTGCTTTGCAGCCGCAGCCTCTTTTTCATCTTCCTGC
>CAVAFS010000270.1:0-613 GCA_963587975.1 Bulleidia sp.
CTTTTTTGAATTATTTCTTTTTTTCTCTTGCATTTTTCTTGCAACTTCCATATACTTTTAAACATGGTGTCACGCATTGGCACTAAGGGGAAAAATTTTTAATTAAAATTTGTGAAATTAAAAGGAGTATGACACATGAACAATCAGGTACAGATCAGAAAGTTCAAAAAAGTTCTGGTAGCAAATCGTGGTGAGATCGCCATTCGTGTATTCCGAGCCTTGAACGAGCTGGGAATTACAACCGTCAGCATTTATTCCAAGGAAGACCGCTACGCACTCTTCCGTTCCAAAGCAGATGAATCCTATCCGCTGAATCCGGAAAAAGGACCGATCGATGCATATCTTGACATTGATACCATCATCAAGATCGCTCTGGCAGCAAACGTTGACGCTATTCATCCGGGATACGGATTTTTATCAGAGAACCCGGATTTTGTAGATGCCTGTGAAAGAAACGGCATTGTATTTATCGGACCATCCAGTCAGATCATGAATGCAATGGGTGACAAAATTTCTTCCAAAAAAATGGCAATCGATGCTCAGGTACCGATTATTCCTGGTGTTGACTACGCAATCAAAGATATTGATACAGCAACAAAAATCGCAGCAGAGG
>CAVAFS010000270.1:635-7759 GCA_963587975.1 Bulleidia sp.
TTCCCAATCATGCTGAAAGCTTCCAACGGCGGTGGCGGACGTGGTATGCGTATCGTAAACGCGATGGAAGATCTGGAAAAAGAATTTAACGAAGCGAAAAATGAATCTAAAAAAGCCTTTGGTGATGACAAGATCTTTATTGAAAAATATCTGCGCGCACCAAAACATATCGAAGTTCAGATTTTAGGCGATAATTACGGAAATGTGGTTCATCTTTTTGATCGTGACTGTTCCGTACAGAGACGTCATCAGAAAGTCGTTGAGTATGCACCAGCCTTCTCCATTCCGGAAGAAACCCGTAAAACCATTTTCGACTCTGCCATCCGCCTTTCCAAAGCAGTTGGCTACCGCAACGCCGGTACTCTGGAGTTTTTGGTTGATGCAGACAACCATCCATACTTTATCGAAATGAACCCTCGTATCCAGGTAGAACATACCGTCAGCGAGGAAATTACAAATATTGATCTGGTACAGTCCCAGATTCTGGTAGCCGAGGGATATCCGCTAGATTCCGACGAGATCAACATCAAATCTCAGGATGATATTCACTGCATCGGTTATTCCATCCAGACCCGTGTTACCACCGAGGATCCGGCAAACAACTTCATGCCAGATACCGGCGAGATCACCGTTTACCGTTCCGGATCCGGAAAAGGTATCCGTCTGGACGGCGGTAATGCTTACACCGGCGCTGTCATCTCTCCTTACTACGACAGCCTTCTGGTAAAAGCAATTTCTATCGACCGTACCTTTGAAGGTGCCGTACGCAAATCCATCCGTGCATTACAGGAAATGCGTATCCGTGGTGTAAAAACAAATATTCCATTCCTGATCAACGTGCTGCATCATCCGACCTTCGTTGCAGGAAAATGTTATACTACCTTCATTGAGGAAACACCGGAACTGTTCCAGCTCACACAGAGCCAGGACCGTGCCACAAAGATCATTGAGTTTATCGGCGACCGTATCGTCAACTCCCAGAAGGGTCAGAAACCGCACTATGAGAACCGCGTGCTTCCGAAACTGGATCAGACAAAACCGGTCTATGGTGCCCGTGATGAGTTCCTGAAACTCGGTGCCGAAGGTTTCATGCAGAAAATTCTGAAAGAAGATAAATTATATGTCACAGATACTACCATGCGTGATGCGCAGCAGTCTCTGATGGCCACCCGTATGAGAAGTAAAGATCTCTGCGGTGCTGCTTATGCTACAAACGCATACATGCAGAATGCATTTTCCGTTGAGGCATGGGGCGGCGCTACTTACGATACCGCTTACCGTTTCTTAAAAGAGTCTCCGTGGAAACGTCTGGAACTTTTAAGAAAACGTATGCCAAACACACTGATCCAGATGCTGCTGCGTGCTTCCAATGCCGTCGGATACAGCAACTATCCGGACAATGTCGTTCAGGAGTTTATTAAGATCTCCGCTGCTCATGGTATTGATGTGTTCCGTATTTTTGACAGTTTAAACTGGGTTGAAAATATGAAAATGCCAATCGAAGAGGCATTAAAAACAGGCAAGATCGTTGAGGGAACCATCTGCTACACTGGCGATATCACAAGCCCGACAGAGACAAAATATACGCTGGATTATTATGTAAAAATGGCTCTGGAACTGGAGTCCTTAGGATGTCATTCCATCGCTATTAAAGATATGGCAGCCCTGTTAAAACCGCGTGCCGCAAAAGAACTGGTAACAGCTCTGAAACAGGAACTTCATGTACCGCTCCACTTACATACACACGATTCCACCGGAAATGGTGTCAGCACTGTTTTGATGGCCGCTGAGGCAGGTGTGGATATCGTGGATCTGGCCATTGAGTCCATGTCTTCTATGACAAGCCAGCCTTCCATGAATGCAGTTGTAGAGGCTCTGCGCGGAAGCAAGCGTGATACCGGCCTTGATTTTGAAGAACTGGATGAGCTCAGCCGTTACTACGGACGTATCCGTAAAGTTTACGAGCAGTTCGAGAGTGATATGAAAGCTCCGAATGCTGAAATTTACAAATATGAGATTCCTGGTGGACAGTACTCCAACCTGTTAGCTCAGGTTACAAGCATGGGTTCCGCAGATGAATTCGAATCCATCAAAGCATTATACAAAGATGCCAACGATCTGCTTGGAAATATCGTAAAAGTTACTCCGACTTCCAAAGCCGTCGGTGATCTGGCAATTTTTATGTTTAAAAACGGCCTGACAAAAGAAAATATCCTGACTGCAGGTGCAGGACTCTCCTATCCGGATTCCGTTGTTTCCTACTTCCAGGGTATGATGGGACAACCTTATGGTGGATTCCCGAAAGAGCTTCAGAAGATTGTTCTGAAAGACATTGAGCCACTGACAGACCGCCCGGGTAAATCCCTCCCACCGGTTGATTTTGAGGCAATCAAAAAACATCTGGTTGAAAAATACAATTATGGTGATAAATCTGAAGAAGTTATGAATCAAAAAGCCATCAGCTATGCGCTGTATCCGAAGGTTTATGAAGATTACTGCGAGCATTTCCAGATGTACAACGATGTAACCCGTCTGGAGAGTCACGTTTACTTCTACGGATTACGCAAAGGTGAGGAAACTTATCTGAATATCGGCGAAGGAAAACAGCTTCTGATCAAATATCTGGAGGAAGGCGAGCCGGATGAAAACGGTGTTCGTACACTGACTTTCCAGGTAAATGGTATGCTTCGTACTGTCAAGATTCAGGATAAGAACCTTGAGATCAAAGCGGACCGCAAACTGAAAGCAGACAAGACAAATCCACAGCACCTTGGTTCTTCTATCCCGGGTACAGTCGGAAAAGTGCTTGTAAAAGAAGGCGATGCGGTAACAGAAAATATGCCGCTGCTCACTGTAGAGGCTATGAAAATGGAGACAACTGTTGTTTCCAAGATTACCGGTACCGTCGACAAGATTTATGTTCAGCAGGGTGATACCGTATCACAGGATGATCTGTTGATTTCCTTTCATATTACGAAATAAGGTATAATTATATAATAATCATCATATAACGTCCGAAAATGAGGATAAAAAAACATGTATGCAGACTATGACGTCTTGCCTACATGTTTTTTTATCCTCATTTTCTAGGTTACGAAAACGTTGCTATATTCGCTGATTTTCTATACTCCATTTTTATCTTAATTCAAGTCAAACGTATGTGAGACTTAATGTACGATTCTAATCAGCTTAAAACCATTGTTTTCCAAACACTGTGCATCGTTATAGAGCGTTTTATCTATTTTTATAGAAAGTACATCATTTAATGTCTGTGCCCTTATGAATCGCATTGTCACCGTAACGCTTTTTTATTTTTGCAATGGCATCATCCAGACTTGCCAATTTCTTCTGTTTCTGTGCTTCTTTTTCACGTCTCAGTTCTTCCTGTTTTTCCTTCTCCTGATATTTTCCCAGATCGAACAGACTGATCTGTGTCGGTTCTTCTTCATCCTGCAGTTTGGTTGTACGAATGCCGAGTAATCGGATTGGTTCGCCGTCCCAGAGTTCGTTAAATAACTGACAGGCACATCGATAAATTTCTGCTTCTTCTGCCGTCGGTGTCAGTATGGTTGTCTGATGAGATACCGAACGAAAGGAAGCATATTTGATTTCCGCGCTGATCTGTGCTGCCAAAAAATGATGTTTTTTCAGGCGCTGTGAGACACTAGCTGCAAGTTCTTTTAATACAACGTATACCTCTTCTTCTGTCTCTGCATTGTTCGCCAGTGTTGTAGAATTGCCCACTCCCTTGGCTTTTGGTTTTTCTTTTACAACCTGTCCTTCATCGATTCCATTTGCATAATTCCAGAGCATTCCACCATGACTTTTCAGCCAACTTTCTACCACCGCTTTATCGGTGCGCGCCAGATCTCCGATCGTGCGGATTCCCATTTTTTGCAATAATTTCGCACTGCTTTTTCCACACATATGTAAGGAACCGATTGGCAACGGCCAGAGTTTTTTCTGGATTTCACTTACATATAAGGTGTGAACTAAATTCGGCTTTTTGAAATCTGATGCCATTTTTGCCAGTACTTTTCGATCTGAGATTCCTACATTTACCGTAAATCCAAAGGTATCATACACGCTGTCTTTAATATATGTCGCTGCTGCCTCCGGACTTGGAAAACGGTCTCGAATCGGTTCAAAGGACATATAACACTCATCGATGCTGACCTGCTCAATTTCATCACAAATACTGCGCAAATGTCGCATCAGTTTCTGACTCATTTCCCGGTAATAAGCGTGATCCGGCGTAACCATTACAAGTGTCGGGCATTTTTGAAATGCGCTGGCCACAGTTTCCGCTGTCTGAATGCCGAAGGCTTTTGCCGGAATGGATTTTGCAACAACGATTCCATGGCGTGTTTCCTGATCTCCACCTACGATGGATGGGATTGTGCGCAGATCCTGTGTGCTACCGTTTTGTAGTTCTCGTAATGCACTCCAGCTTAAATAGGCGGAATTTACATCAATGTGAAATATGATAGCATTATCGTTTACAATCATAGTATCTCCCAATGTCCATTAACTCCACGGCCAACAAACTTTTGCACCAGCTTTTTGGTTTCTTTATTTCAACCTCTAGCTTTTTATCATATTCTGTTGCTTCTCCAATTAAATCTCTAATATTCATATGGATACTCACCCTCTACATTTTCTTTTTTATAGCTGCGCCTTTATCCATGCTGCTAATTTTTTTCGCTTATATTTTTTAGCAAAATCACTTGGCTGCTTTCCATCAAATGTATGTAATTTCAAATCTACTACTGGTAACTTCATCCAAAAATCATATAGCGGCTGTAAATCTTCTTCTGGAAACGGCAACGCCATCATCAGTTCAATCGGAAGTATGTTTTTCTCCCCTGCCTGATTAGGATCCGCACCAGCTTCAAACAGTCGATCACAAAGTTCTGCTGTCTGCAAAACATCGTAATTTTTTCTTCGGAATAACGTATGATATGGTCCATCAAAATCTCTTGTTTTCTTTTGTAAAATACAATTTTTCTCATTCCCAAGACATTTTGACAGTAAAAACGAAGATATTTCATAGCAGCTTCCCCTATCTGGATTAAAAAATGCATAGTAAATCAGACCTCTGTCATAAAAGTACTGCGTTCTGTCATCCTCGCAAAATCTCTGTAAAAATTCATCTGTCGTTCCCCACGCTGCAACCCACGCAATATCACGATTTATGATGTGTTGTAACTTGCCTGAATCATACACCTTTTGAAAAAGCTCTTCAGCAAATAACTCTGTATCTACGATACTTTTCTTCTTTCCGCTTTCTTTTAATGCAATTTTAGGAATTAGATCCGGAATCTGATTCAGATACCCATAGTTTTCAGGATAATTTACCAGTAGCTCGCCATTCTGTTTGTGGCCACGACGATATAACTCATATTCTTTGCAAAATGATTTTGCATTTGGAAGTGCTATTGTTTCAAACAATTCTGTTCCAAGATAATGCTCTGCCAAAACGAACAGACCGTGTGCAAAAATATTAATCACTTTATTATATTTTTCATTTCCATAGCCGATATAGGTAGTATTTTCTGTTACACGCTGTTCTTCTATACAAATTTGTTCTATAAGTTCTGTCAGATTTTCTGTACGTTTTTCCCGCAAATCCATAAGATACTGAACAATCAAAATATCATATTTACGCTGTTTTCGTATCAGAAATTTTTTTGTCAATGCAAGTGCCTCATTCAGCATCGTTTCATCTCTGTAAAACATTCCCATAAACAGATTCGGAATCGTATCATATGGGACTGCCGTGCCACAAAGTCCATGATTATATGGCATTGCTTTTTCTACAAATTCCTTGTCATTACAGGCTAAAGCAGTTACGGATGATCCAAAAAAGCGCACATGGTTACATCCTCCACTGAAAGTTGCACTTGATGCAAAATTCAGGCGGTTTCCCTGATAAATTCCACAGAACATCTTGGAAAAATCTCCACTTTCACAGGATAAATAACTTCCAAGATAACTTAATTCATCCGCCGCGTTACGGCTCTGTTGAAATAATGTTTCCTGAAAACGAAACGACTCTGTAAATTCCGAAAGCTGTTCAGATTCTTTTTCCTCTATTGAATGTATGGCCAATATTTTCTTTAACTTTTTTGCTATCTCCTCACGCTGTGTCATAGTTTTTCTCCCGACTCTTCCTGCAAATTCAGATACCGACATTCTTCCTGTGTCAATTCCACTGTAAATGTACGCAAATTTTCATCCAGTCTTGATGCTTTTGTTGTACTCACAAGCACATACATATTCAATCCCTGTTGAAACATCCAGGCAAGTGCAATCTGTGACACGGTACAGCCTTTTTTCTCTGCTAATTCTTCACAGCGTGCCAGACGTATAAAATTATCATGGCAGACATAACCTTTCACGCAAAACGGATCTAGGATTTCTGCCGCCTGTGCTTCCTGACTGCTTTTGATCTTACCAGCCATTAACCCTCTCGCCAGACTGGAATACGCAATAATCGGCATCTGATTGTTCCGATACCAGTTTCTGGTTGCTTCATTCTGTTTTCCAGTTATGGTCACACAGTCACCGCCCCACGGATCAGCTACCTGCTCTGCCAGTCCAAAATGAGGACTGGAAACGGAAAATCCCTGAAGGTGGTGCTCTTTTGCATAACGATTTGCTTCTTCGATCCTTTCATGTGTCCAGTTTGATACACCAAATACTTTTATCTTTCCTGTTTTTTGCAATTCATTTAATGTATCAATCAGTTCGCTGACTGGTGTCTTTGGATCATCGCGATGCAAAAGATAAATATCGATGTAATCTGTCTGTAATGCCTGCAAACTCTCAGCCAGTTCTGTCTCGATCACCTTACGATTCACACACACCGAGCCATCTGAATCACAATTTCCACATTTACTGATTACCACTACCTGCTCTCTATTGCCACGTCGTTTCATCCAGTTGCCAAGTGACTCTTCTGCCCGGCCATAACCTCTGGCAGTATCAAAGGTATTGATTCCTTTTGCAAATGCAGCATCTAATACCTCATCCACATTTTTTCCTTCGATCATCGGACCAATGGCTGTTCCAAAGATCATGCGTGAAACTGGTTTTTCTAAACCTAATATTTTTCCATATCT
>CAVAFS010000271.1:0-2139 GCA_963587975.1 Bulleidia sp.
GTTCGTATTAAACCAAACCTGATCCACTGCTTCTCCATCTGCATCGGTATAAGAAGTACTGTATTTCTTTGTAGAAATATATTTTACAAAATCATCATTCTGTACCGCTGCATTGAAAATCAGATAAAGATCATATGCCGTTGTATAATGGTTATCATCCGGAAGTCCATGTGGATTCACAAAATGTGACTGTGTCGCACCAAGAGCCTGTGCCGCCTGATTCATCAGTTCTGCAAACTTGTCCGTAGAACCGGAAATGTATTCCGCAATCACATTCGCTGCGTCATTGCCACTGCAAAGCATCAAACCATACAGAGCCTGATCCAGCGTCAGCTGATCTCCCGGCTTTAATCCACAAATAGAAGATCCCATCATCAGGGAACTGATTGCTTCATCTGAAACCGTCAATACATCATCCAGTTTTCCATATTTTAAGGCAATATAAGCAGTCAGGATTTTTGTCGTACTTGCAGGATACATTTTCTGATAAATATTCTGTGCATACGTAATTTCCTGATCATCTACGGAAAATACCGCTGCTGTCTGCGCCACGGAAGCATCGATTCCATCCGCAGGCGCAGTATTTTCAGTGCCGCCAACGCACAGATCTGTGGCCAGCAATCCCGGCAGTTCCTGGGATTCACTCTGTGTCAGGGCATAACTGTCCGATGTGGCATACACATCATATGCATCTGCCACATCGGTTCTTTCTTTACATCCTCCCAGCAGTAATAATGACATTACCACCGGGATTAAAATCTTATATTTATTTGTACATTTCACGCCAGTCAAGATCTCCTCTGTCTAAAGAATGTATCAATAATTCTGCTGTAGCCAGATTTGTAGCCAGCGGAATATTGTGAATATCACATAAGCGAACGATATTGTCCACATCCGGTTCATGTGATCTCACGGTCAGCGGATCACGCAAAAAAATCACCAGATCGATATAGTTATTTTCGATATCTGCGCCAAGCTGCTGAGAACCTCCCAGCTGTCCAGTCAGATATTTGTGTACAGACAGATTGGTCGCCTCTTCCACCAGTCTTCCTGTGGTTCCTGTCGCATATAAAGAATTCCTTCCTAAAATTCCTCGGTACGCAATACAGAAATTCTGCATTAACTTTTTCTTTGAGTCATGCGCAATAAGTCCTATGTTCATTATTCTATGTCCCCCAATCCGTGATATTTTCGAGCCTGCAGACCAACGTTAAGCACCAGTCCCAGACCTATAAACAAACTTAAAAGTGATGTCAGACCATAGCTGACAAATGGCAATGGCAAGCCGGTATTCGGCATCAGGCCGGTTGTAACACAGATATTGATGAAACTCTGAAATCCGATCAGTGCAGCTATGCCGCAACAGAGCAATCTTCCACCAAGATCTTTTGCATTTTTCGCAATTAGTATACACTCAAAAACGATTAAAAGCAACAATATAATTACAATCAGGCAGCCGATAAATCCGAGTTCCTCCCCGACTACCGCAAAAATAAAATCCGTCTGAGGTTCTGAAGTAAAGTTACCATTTTTCATAGATGCAATGGAACTGTTGTTCAAGCCTTTTCCCCATAACTGACCGGAACCGATGGCCATAATAGAGTTTTGCTGCTGATAAGCATCATCCGCATATTTTGACGGCTGCAGCCAGGACAAAATTCGACTGTACTGATAGTCTTTTAACGGAAGCGCCTGCTTCAGGATCAGTATCACACCAATGATACTCACCGGAACACCAAGTGCCAGTACACCTGCTACTATTTTATAACTTAATCCCGCAACAAACAAGAGGGTAATAAAAATCATTGTCGTTGCGATGGTTGTGGAAAGGTCTGGTTCTTTGACGATCAGTAACAGTGGGATACCGATAAGGATCAAGCTTAAAACAAGGATCTTCCAGGTATTCAGCTGATCCTGATATTTCATAAAAAATCCTGCAAAAAATATGATCAGCAGAATTTTACAAAGCTCTGACGGCTGAAATTTAAAACTTGAGGTCACCTGAATCCAACGAGTTGCACCACCCGTCTTGTCTCCGACTCCCGGAATAAATATCACACCAAGCAACACAATTGACAACAGATAGATCGGTCTGCGAAATTTCAGTATCGTACTGTAATCGATCAGAGAGGTAATGAC
>CAVAFS010000272.1:0-2561 GCA_963587975.1 Bulleidia sp.
GTGCTATAAATAAACCATACATGGTGTGTTACTGATTACGCAGGCATTAACCGTGCATAGATCTTTTTTTGATATTTATGTAGGGTTAGTGCCTTTTTTGTGGTTCGGCCGACATGAAAAAAGTTACTTCCTGCTATGTGAATTCAAAAAATGGGTACACTATAACAATGAATGTCTATTATTTGAGAGTGAGGAGAACTATGAAAGACAAAATTTTTGGAATTTTGCAGAGGGTCGGACGATCCTTCATGCTGCCGATCGCAATTCTGCCGGTAGCCGGTCTGCTGCTTGGAATCGGTGGATCTTTTACAAATGAAACAATGCTGGAAACTTACGGTCTGCTTGGTGTCATGGGACCGGGAACCGTACTGAATCAGATTCTGCAGGTTATGAATGCAGCTGGTAATATCATTTTCACGAACCTGCCGATCATATTTGCCATGGGTGTAGCGATAGGTATGGCAAAGAAGGAAAAAGAAGTAGCAGCTCTGGCAGCGGTTATCGCATTTTTTATCATGCATGCCTCCATCGGAGCACTGATCAGCATCAAAGGCGGCGCTGAGACAATGCTGTCCGGTTCGGTGACAGATGTATGTGGCATCACTTCCTTACAGATGGGTGTATTTGGTGGTATCATCGTAGGTCTTGGTGTTGCGGCGCTGCATAACCGCTTTTACAAAATCGAGCTTCCGCAGGTGTTATCTTTCTTTGGTGGAACCCGTTTTGTACCGATCATTTCCGGTATCGTATTCGTTGGCGTCGGAATTCTGATGTTCTTTGTATGGCCGCTGATCCAGTCTGGCATCTACGCACTTGGTGATCTGGTGCTGAGATCCGGTTACGCAGGCACATGGGTATATGGTTTCCTTGAGCGTTTACTGCTCCCATTTGGACTGCATCACGTATTTTACCTGCCGTTCTGGCAGACAGGTGTGGGTGGAACACTGGAAGTTGGTGGAAAACTCATTGAAGGTGCACAGAACATTTTCTTTGCACAGTTATCCGATCCGACGGTGGATCACTTTGCAGTATCCGCAACCAGATTTATGTCCGGTAAATTCCCGCTGATGATCTTTGGTCTGCCGGGAGCAGCACTTGCGATGTACCGCACCGCAAAACCGGAAAAAAGAAAAGCAGTTGGAGGTCTGTTACTTTCCGCAGCACTGACTTCCATGCTGACAGGTATCACAGAGCCGTTAGAGTTCACTTTCCTGTTTGTAGCACCGCTTCTGTATGGTATCCACTGCGTATTTGCAGGTCTGGCCTACATGCTGATGCATATTTGTAACGTTGGTGTCGGAATGACATTCTCCGGCGGATTTATCGATCTGTTCCTGTTTGGTATCTTACAGGGCAACAAGAAAACAAGCTGGGTATGGGTAGTGATCATCGGTGTAATCTACTTCGTTGTATACTACTTCCTGTTCAGCTTCCTGATCAAAAAATTAAACCTGAAAACACCTGGCCGTGACGATACAGAAGAAGTTAAACTGTATACAAGAGCAGATGTCAATGCGAAAAAAGAAGGCGAAAATAGTGTGGCAGCAGGCGATGATCCTGTTTCAGAAGGAATCCTGCAGGGACTTGGTGGCAAGAAAAATATTTCTGATGTGGATTGCTGTGCAACCAGACTTCGTTGTACCGTATTTAAGCCGGAATTAGTAAATGATGCAATCCTGAAGGCAACCGGAGCTTCCGGCGTGGTTCATAAAGGAAACGGCGTTCAGATCATTTACGGACCGAAAGTGACGGTGATCAAATCCAATTTTGAGGATTATCTGGAGAAAGCACCGAATGAGGAAATCAGCACAAATGAACCGGCTGTTGGAGCAGCGCATACAGCAGAGAACAGCAAAGCAGCAGATACGGCTGATTCCAATGCAAATGAGCCAAAAGAAGTTGTAAAAGAAACCATTATCGTGTCCAGTCCGATCACAGGTATCGCGGCAGATCTGGCCACCGCACCGGATGATGCTTTTGCCGGAAAAATGATGGGTGACGGTGCAGTAGTGACTCCGACATCAGCAACCATCGTGGCACCGGAAGACGGACAGGTGATCTTCGTATTTGATACCAAGCATGCCATCGGATTTTTGACAGACAGTGGTTTATCCATGCTGCTTCACATCGGTATTGATACGGTAAATTTGGAAGGCAAAGGTTTCACCTGTTTTGTAGAAAACGGACAGAACGTGAAAAAAGGCGACAAGATGCTGGAAATCGACATTGCGTATCTGACCGCAAATGCACCGTCTTTATGTTCCCCGATTCTGTGTACAGAATTAGAGGATAACCAGAAAGTCAGACTACTGGCAGAGGGCGAAATCAAAGCCGGTGAGCCGCTGTTTGCAGTAGACGTATATGAAGAGGCATAAAAAAGTATAAATGAAAGAAAAACAGTCAGTTTTTTTAGAAGAATAAATGCTGGTTGCTGTATGGAAAAGAAGAGTAAGAAGAGAAGACAACTTTGTAAAAAATAATACAGGGTTGCAAAAGAAGATTTAAACAAAAAGTAAGTCTGTGGAATGCAGACGGAATAATTGGTCGTTGTACAGGGGGCA
>CAVAFS010000273.1:0-5634 GCA_963587975.1 Bulleidia sp.
TTCCTATTAAAACCTTAAGATGATAAATTTTAAGCCACCCGAAAACAAGAATTTAATTTTCGACAGCATAAGCCGAAGCCCCATTTTCCAGAAAACTCAGCCCATTCATCGTAATCCCCATCAGCAGTTTTCCAACCTGCTCAATGGAAAGCTTATAATTACTGCACACCCAGTTCTCCAGAATCCCGATCACCCCATTGGCCAGATACGCATAGGAGTAATCCAGCATCGTTGCATCCGCATTCGGATAAATTTTCTGCCAGACACGCATACTATTGTCATAACCCAGATACATCAGCTGTCTGATAAAGGAAGAATCTCCATGCGGTCCGATCAGCACCTGACAAAGATCACGGTTCTGATCAATCAGATGCAGGATATCATCAAACCAGTTGTCATTTCCCAGAGTCACCACGATATTCTCGAACAATTCATTCTGAATCTGCGTCAGCAGTGCATACACATCTTCATAATAAGAATAGAAAGTACTGCGGTTAATGTCTGCCATCTTGCAGATATCCGTTACCGTGATCTTATTCAAAGGTTTTTCTTTCAACAGATCAAAAAGTGCCTGTCGAATCACCGATTTCGTATATTTTGTGCGGCGGTCTGTTGCCATTTTTCCATCCTCTCCTTCGGTCAATCGCCCTGAAAACTGTTAATTATCCAACAAAGTAAAGGTAAAATGTGGGATAATTGACAGAAAAAATCAAATTGACGGTTGATATTTAACTTAAGTTGATTATAATATACAAGAGTTAAAAATGCAACATGTGTTGTCAAAGACACGGCTGTCGTGTAAGAAACATATGTTATAAAATAGACACGCTTTTATAGTATTAGAAACTGTTAAGTGTCTGTTTGGAAAATTTATTTATATCAGAAACAAGCAAACTATTGATACTGGTTAATGGGAATAGGAAAGGAGAGCATATCGTGGCAAGTTTATCACATACTATGCAGAGAAAAGCGTTCAGCGCAGCAATCGACGTTGCTTTAAAGAGACTGAACAAAGACAGAGAAAAAGGATTACTTCAGATCATCGATCTGGCTCAGAAATTCATGGGCGACAACTTCAAACCAGAAGCATATGAAGGTGCAAAAGCAATCGTTCAGAATCCGGATCACAAATGGATGAAATTCGTAAGCACTATGCTTGACGAGTTAGATCCGAACGTAGCAAAAATGACAGCATTAAACCTTGGTTTTGAGGCTGCTTTCTATGGTACAAAAACAATCCGTAAAATGCGTGAGGTTCACCACTGCAATATTCCGTGGCTGATTCTGATGGACCCGACAAGTGCATGTAACTTAAGATGTACAGGATGCTGGGCTGCAGAGTACGGTTACAAGCTGAACCTTACATACGAAGAGTTAGATAACATCGTAACACAGGGTAAAGAGCTTGGTATCTACTTCTACATGTTCACTGGTGGAGAACCACTGGTTCGTAAAGCAGATATCCTGAAACTTTGTAAAAAACATCATGATGTAGCATTCCACAGCTTCACAAACGGAACACTGATCGACGAGGAGTTCTGTAAAGAAGTTCAGAAATTAGGAAACCTTTCCTTCTCTCTGAGTCTGGAAGGATTTGAGGAAGCAAACGATGGCCGTCGTGGTCAGGGTATCTTCCAGAAAGTTCTGGGCGCTATGGATCTGATGAAACAGTACGGTCTGTTCTTCGGAACATCTGTATGTTATACAAGAAAGAACATGGATGCGGTTACATCTGATGAGTTCTTCGATCTGCTGATCGAGCACGGATGCCGTTACTCCTGGTACTTCCACTATATGCCAGTTGGAAACGAAGCTGATGTAGAGCTGATGCCGACTATGGAGCAGCGTGAGTACATCTACAAACGTATCCGTGAGGTTCGTGCATTCGAAGGTGGAAAACCGATCATGCTCATGGACTTCCAGAACGATGGTGAGTTCGTAGGCGGATGTATCGCTGGTGGACGTAACTACTTCCACATCAACGCAAACGGAGATGCTGAGCCATGTGTATTCATTCACTACTCAGGAGCAAACATCCGTGAGAATACATTACTTGAGTGTCTGCAGCAGCCATTATTCATGGCATACAGAGACAACCAGCCGTTCAACGACAACATGCTTCGTCCGTGTCCAATGCTTGAGAACCCGGAGAAACTGCAGGAGATGGTTCGTGAGACTGGCGCAAAATCTACAGATTTACAGTCTCCGGAGAGCGCAGAGCACCTTTGCGAGAAATGTGAGCCATACGCAGCAGAGTGGAAAGAGCATGCTGACAAGATCTGGGCTGAGCATCCGTTCGTAAAGAAAGGCTACAAGAACTACAAGAGCGAGATCGAAGGAACTGACGCAAACTAAGGACAGACAACAGGAGGAATTGAGAGATGGACGTAAAACACGCTGCAGCAAGAAAGTCATTTGAGCTGGCTTTCTCAGGAGTTTATAAATACATCAATAAAAACAAAGAAGAGAACCTGGTTAAACTGATGAACCTGGCAAACAAAATTGCAGGCAAAAACTTCCCACAGTATTTCTGGGACAATGCAAATGAGGTTCTGGGCGATCCGGAGCAGAAATGGACACAGATGATCTATGATGCTTTAGAGAGACTTCATCCAAATATTGTAAAACAGCACGTATTAAACATGGGATTTGAAGCTGGTCTGACAGGTTTCAAAAAAGTAAAAGAGAACCGTGAAAAATACGGATGTAACGTGCCGTGGGTTATCCTGATGGATCCGACCAGCGCATGTAACCTGAAATGTACAGGATGCTGGGCTGCTGAGTATGGTCATCAGCTTCAGTTAAGCAACGAGGAACTTGACAGAATCATCACAGAAGCAAAAGAGCTTGGTATCCACTTCTTCGTATTAACAGGTGGTGAGCCGATGGTTCGTAAAAAAGATATCCTGATGCTTGCTGAGAAACACAACGATTGTGCATTCCACATCTTCACAAACGGAACACTGATCGATGAGGAGCTCTGTAAAGAAGTTCAGAGACTTGGTAACTTATCCTTCGCTCTGTCTGTAGAGGGATATGCAGAGACAAACGATGACCGTCGTGGTCAGGGTGTATTTGAGAAAGTTATGCACGCTATGGATCTGATGAAAGAGCATGGCCTGTTATTCGGTACATCTATCTGCTACACAAGCAAAAACTACAAAGTAGTTACATCTGATGAATTCCTTCAGATGCTGGTAGACAAAGGAGCAATCCTTTCCTGGTTCTTCCACTACATGCCAGTTGGAAAAGACGCAAGTACAGACCTGCTTCTGACACCGGAACAGCGTGAGTACATGGTAAACCGTGTTCGTTTTGTTCGAAGCAGAAAATGCCCGATTAAACTCTTCACACTGGATTTCCAGAACGATGCTGAGTTCGTAGGCGGATGTATCGCTGGTGGTAAGAACTACTTACATATCAACCCGAACGGAGATGTAGAGCCATGTGTATTCATTCACTACTCCAACATCAACATCAAAGAGCATTCCCTGCTTGAGTGCTTACAGCAGCCGCTGTTCATGCAGTATCATGACAATATGCCGTTCAATGACAACCAGCTGCGTCCATGCCCAATGCTTGAGAATCCAGAGATGATCAAGAAGATGGTAGAGGCTTCCGGAGCTCATTCTACTGATATGCAGGCAGAAGAGCCGGTTGATAGCCTGATCGCAAAGACAATTCCATACGCAGAGAACTGGAAACCAGTTGCTGACAGATTATGGAAAGAGCGTCAGGATGAAGTTGCTGAGGCAAGAAAAGAGCGTTTTGAGAAATACGGTGAGTAATCATCATCATTAAAGATTGCTTTAAAAACGAATAAAGAGAAGGTACAGTGCTTCTGAGAGGCATTGTACCTTCTCTTTTTATACAAAAGAATGTAGCTGCATATAAATAAGATAGAAAAATCTCACAGACTTTTATACTACAATTCATTCAAAATGCAAAAATAAAAATGCCCAGCCCCGAAGGACTGAGCATTTTATCGTTTATGTTACTTTTTAGCCTAACAGCAGTAAGCTGAATACCAGTGTGAACAGCGCTACTGTCTCAACGATACCAACGACGATGAAGTAGTTGGCAGTACCTTTACCGGTTGCGCCAAGAGCGTCTGCAGCTGCAGCTGCGCATTTACCCTGGAATAATCCGGAAAGTCCGATTGCAAGTCCGCCAAAGAGTCCAACACCAAGGGCCAGACCAGCGTCTGCGCCGCCGGCTACTGCGGATTTGATAAAGTTCATAAGAAGGAATCCATAAATTGTCTGTGTCAGCGGTGCACCGGAAAATGCGATCATGATGAACGGTGCTGCTTTACCGCTTGCGTAACACTTTTTCCAAGCTCCTACTGATGCCATTCCGGCAAATCCTGCACCAAATGCAGATCCTGCTGCTGATAAACCTAGTGCGGCTGCCATACCTATAAATGCGATATTCATAATAATTCTCCTTTTTTAATACTGTTTTTATTCAATATTATTTTTTAATCTTTTCGTTTACTTTAAATGGTTCGTATGCAATTCCTGTCCACTCCAGGCCGGCCTGTCCGGAAAACTCCAGAACGTTTAACCGAACACCGTGTACAACGACGGAAAGGAAACACATGATAATGTTCAGTCCGTGTCCAATTAGTACGACCACAACGCCGAGAATGATGAGTGGTCCGTGGAAACCTGCTGCAATGCCGTTAAAACTCTGGGAGATGGCAAATCCTGCCATACCTACCGCAAACAGACGGATGTAACTCATGACGTTACCAAAGCAGCTGATCGTATTTAAGAATACGGTAAATGCATCTCCAAGACCTGCTTTTAATCCCTGGCCGATGGTTTTACCCGGTGCCATGCCTCCGAAGAGAACAACCAGGATAAATGCAACACCAATCATAACGAAGACCGGTTTGATATTTAATGTTTCTCCGATAACCAGATACAGAGATAACAGATACATGCCGATGACTGCCACCAGCCATCCAAGGTCTGCCACCCAGCTTAAGTTCTTCTCGCCCAGTTTCTTTTTGATAGAAATCAGACTTCCCAGTGCCATCTGGATCACTCCGATGGTGAAAGAGAACTTCATGATGGCGTTCTGCTGTGTCACAGCACTTACACCGAAGTATTCCGGGTAGTTTGCAAACTGAGGAATGACCAGAGCCTTAAGGAAAGGCACATGCATTGCTTTTTCCATACCAAACCACGTACCTGTGACGGCACCCCATACAATGGTCGCAATGGAGAGAACCAGTAACAGATAAGTTGTAGTATTAAATTTCTTTGTTTTTGCTACCAGTGCGATCGTTGCAATCAGGATCAGGCATCCGTAACCGGCATCACCGATAATCATTGCAAAGAACAATGTGAAAAACAGGAAAAACCAGAGGGAGATATCTGACTCCCGATAGCCCGGAAGGATTCCAAGGATATCAAATACCGGCTGGATCAGTCCGGAAACTTTTCCGTATTTTACTTTGGTAGGGATTTCTGTGTCATCCTCTGACACATCCTCCATGGCCCAGGCCCACTGATGCTCCGTTGCCGCAGCCTTGAATTTCGGAAGATCTGCTTCCGGGAGATAACCGGAAATCCATACAAAATCTTCGTCATGTTCGGATGTCTCGCTGGCAGAAGAGTAGTTTTC
>CAVAFS010000274.1:0-6581 GCA_963587975.1 Bulleidia sp.
GTTTTTTATAATTACTCTTAATAACGGTTATTTGTTGAAAATATCCTTACCGTATTTTGTTACTTCATCAATGTAAACGCCAAATGTTTCTTTATTTGTTGGGATGTAGTATGGGATATAGCGTCCTTTTCCAACATAAGTATCCATAGCACGGCGCACTTCGGCGCGGATGACATCTTCCGGTGTACCCTTCTGGTCGATCATCTGATTGTCGATACCACCCATGAGTGTGATCTTGTCACCGCATGTCTGCAGTGCACCTTCAATGTCATTGCAGAGCATTACCGGCTCTAATGCGTCAACACCGATTTCAGCAAGTTCCGGAATGATCTTGTCCACGTTTCCGCAGGAGTGATGGATGTAAAGCATGCCGTAATCATGGATGTGTTTTACATATTTTTCCTCGTTTGGTTTTACAAATTCACGCCAGATCTCCGGGGAGAAGAACAGGTTTTTGTTGGTTCCCCAGTCATCATGCATATGGATGACATCCGGTTTCAGGTATTTGTAAGCCAGGTCGATACATTTTAATTTATACGCGCACATTGCGTCAAAAAATTCATGTACTTCATCCGGGTATTCATAAAATGCGCAAAGGGCATTTTCCATACCGATCATCTGATTCATACGCTCGAACTGTCCGGAAAGTAAGAGGCAGGATACCACGTCTGTCTCCGGATTTACATGCATGCCGCCGCACATTGCCTGAAAGATCTGTTCGATCGGCATGAAATCCAGTGGCGGGAATTTTACTTTTTCTTTCCACTCGTCCATATCATCAAACAATTTAAAGTTTTTGGCAACCATATTTCCGTCAATGACCGGGTCTGGTCCCTGATTGGTCCAAAGTACACCCCAGGCATCTGGGCCTGTTCCGTAAGGATCAAATTTGTCTCCAAGTTCAATATAACGGTCACCCGGGAATACGACATCTTTCATAGTGGAGTATACTTCCGGGATAAAATCTGCTTTTTCGCCTTTTAAAAGGGCTAACAGTGCTTCTTTGTTTGTCTGCATTTTCCTTCTCCTTAAATATAGTATGTAATGATTGTGCAATCTGGCTTGGTAAACACTTGGTTACCTTTCTGTTTATTATAACAAATTCATGGAGATATGCAAAATAAAATAAGAGCCTGAATTTTATCAGACTCTTATGATGTGGAATAGTTATTTGCGCTTACGATTAACTAATATAGATAATATAGCGAGAACTGCATTGATGAGGCACCAGCCAGACCAGATAGCTAAATCTGAGTAACTTCCATAGTTTGTAAAACCGACTAATGCAGCAAGTCCAAAAAGGATAAAAAGAGCAATATTTCCACCATTTTTACTAGAGTTTCTAGTTGCAATAGAAACAATACCACCAGCAAGCATAAGGATGGCAACTACAATGCCAGCTGAACCGGAAATCTCACCATTATTTTCAAGCGCATTTGAAAGACCGGCAGCGCAAGATTGAAATGATACAAACAGAAATAAAATAATAGATAATATACCTGATACTAATTTCCAAATTTTCATGAACAAAAATCCTCCTGAAAATGTTTAAAATATTTAATCCAAATTATCTACAGCATACTGAGCCTCTTCCGCAGTGAATTTCTCGCCGTAATCGGAAGTGAGCTGATCATAGATGTCAGCATGTGACATGGCCATGCTTTCCTGATAACTCTGAGCGGTTGCCAGTGCATTGGCATTCCAGTCAGCAGTCATATTATCGATGGCATACTGAGCTTCTTCAGCAGTAAATTTTTCGCCGTATTCAGAGGTTAGCTGGTCATAAATACCTTGTTTTGACATGTGCATTGTGTCACTGTAACTTTCTGCTGATGCTAATGCGTTTGCGTTCCAGTCAGCGGTCATGTTATCGACTGCATATTGCGCTGCTTCTGCCGGGAATTTATCACCATATTCAGAAGTGAGCTGATTGTAAATGCCCTGTTTTGACATGTGCATCATTTCACTGTAAGTTTCCGCAGAGCGTAATGCAGATTTGTATTCGGTCGGAACATTTGGGTCATCTTCCGGAGTCTGCTCTTCGGCAGCATCCGTAGCCGATGCGTCAGTCTGATCCGTTGCTTCTGCAGAAGCACTTGTCTGAGTAGTGTTTCCAGAATCAGAACTGCCACCGCAGGCTGTCATGGAAAGGGACATAGTTCCAACTACGAGTAATGCTAATAATTTCTTTTTCATAATCTTCTTCTCCTCTTTCGTTTAATGTGACATTAAATTTAATGTCGTCAGATAAGAAAATTATAACAGGATTTAACGAAAAAAATGATGCTGGCAGCATCATTTTTCCCAACCCAGAGGTCAGTTCTCAGGATTTAAGATTCCAAGGGGGGGGGGTAATTCTGCCGCTTCCAGAAACTCGTTGACCGCATAAATTGTGCGTACTTTCTCATTAATGCAGATGATCAGTGCCATATCCTGTTTGTTGCGGGGATCTAATTCAGGTGCTTTGGCAAGGCGCAGGGCGCGGTTTGTTTCGGTAAGGCTCATTCCCATAGCAATGCAGATTGGAATCAGTTTGTATTTTCCGGGACGTTTTTTTGTTCCGTTAAAAATCTGATTTCCATAGCTTGGCGGGATATTTGCATCGATATAAATTTTTCGCGTTTCCAAATCCGGGTGTTCTGCGATATAATAATTTAAGTAATCGGAGAGCGATTGGAAGGAATGGTGAAGCGTATATTGTTCCTGAAAATCGTGCAGTGCCTTGGGATCAAGTTTTATTTTTTTCAATTCCTGTAATAAATGCTCTGTGCTTTCAATATCGTGATCTGAATTCATTGCAAAGTTCTCCTGAAAATAAGTTTATACGATTTTTACACAATCCGAAAAATAAAGTTACGGAAGTAGTAAGATGCTTTACTAAACAGTATACATAGTTATTAATCTTATTGCAAGACAGAGGAATATTTTATGACATTCGAAGAGCATTATCGGTTGTCCTTTTACCAGCCGGTGACGGAGCTTGGTGGACGGGAGCATGTGAAACTGACCCGGCACGCCGAAAGCGGTATGTATTATGTACGAAAAGACCTGACGGATTACAACCGGGAAGTTTATGAACAGCTGCGGGATTTAGACAGTCCGTATTTCCCTCATATATATGAAGTTGTGCAGGAGAAAGAAAAGCTGATCATCATTGAGGAATATATTCCGGGAGAAACGCTGGAAGTGTATGCCGCAGAGCGTGAAACATTAACGTTAGAGCAGTTGAAGCCGATCATGATGGATGTGTGTCAGGCACTGAAATTGCTTCATACGCAGAAGCCACCGATTATTCATCGTGATATCAAGCCCTCCAATTTGATTTTGGCAGCAGACGGACACTGGAAGTTGATTGATTTTAACACGGCACGCTATTACGAAAGTGGTGCGCAGCATGATACAACGTTTCTTGGCACACGAGAGTTTGCGGCACCGGAGCAGTTTGGTGATTTACAGACTGACGTGCGGACTGATATTTATGAACTGGGCGCGATGATGAACTATCTGCTGACCGGGAAAAATCATAAAAAGTATATGTCTCAGGGCATCGCGCAGGAAATCATACAGAAGTGTACACAGTTTGATCCGGCGAGACGGTATCAGAGCGTGGATGCACTTATGAAAGAAATACAGAAATTACCGGAGCGATTTCCGGTGGAGAAATCTGTGCAGCATTTGGAGAAATATCAGACTTATCGTTATAATTATAATAAGAAAACCGAAAGAGAGTTTTCAGACAGGGAAGGAATATCTGGAGAAGGCGTATCAAGCTGGCGAAAATGGCTGCCACCGGGATTTCGTACTCTGAAATTATGGAAAATGTGTGTGGCAGGATTGGTGTATGTGTTTGCGTTATACATCAGCATCACGCTGGAAGTAACGAACGGTGATGGAAGCAGGATGACGGGGACAGCACTTCTGGCAAACAGAATTGGCTGCTGGCTGTTGTTTTTTGTACTTGTATTATTCTGGTTTAATTATGGTGGGATGCACAGGATCTTACCGTTTGTGCGAAAACCTCAGATTGGCTGGAAAATTCTGGGGTATGTAGTGTGGACATGCGTGATATTCATGGTGATCATGACAGGGGTAGTGTTACTATCTTCATGAGAATCTAAAAGTAGAAGAGCTCTGGTAAAATTTAATTGCATTGAATGCTCCGAAAGCGGAATTTTGAGAGAAAACGTATTTTTTCCGGACAGGTTCCAAATTCGGAGCTTTTTTTATACTCTAAAATCGTGCAAGATATATAATATTTCATATTTTTTGCAAAAAAGTCGTGACTAACTCAAGAAATTGTAGTAGAATGTCCTCAGTGAGAAAATTTCCGATCAGGAAATGGAACGGAGGAAGCTGCAGAATGCAGGAGAAATTAAAAAAGCTCATTGGAGACAACATTAATTTTGTATTTGTCGGCGAAGCCGGAAGCGGAAAAAGCGAGATTTCCATTAATTTCGCAAAGTGGCTGGTGCAGCTTCAGGACAAGCCGGTACATTTCTTTGATATGGACATGACAAAGCCGCTGTTTCGATCCAGAGATGTAGAGATGCAGATGGAGGAAATGGGAATTATCTGTCACCATGAAAAGCAGTTCATGGATGCGCCGACGGTTGTCGGAGGTGTCAATCGCCTGTTGAAGGATGAAGATTGTTACGTGGTTATGGATGTCGGCGGAGATCACATCGGAGCGCGCGCCATTGGCGGTTATGCACCGAAGCTGAACAAAGACAATACCATTGTATATTATGTACTGAATGCGTATCGTCCGTGGTCAAATGATATTGACCATATCGATGGTACATTGGGACAGATCCTTGGTGTTTCCCATATTCAGCTTGGCAAACTTCACATGGTAAACAATCCGAACAATGGAATTACCACTACGGCAAAAGAATTTATCGAGGGCAGCCGTAAGATGTCCGAGATGGTGACACCGTACATTGCGGTGGATTTTGCATGTGTCAGAGAAGACCTGTACGAGGAGGTAAAAGAGTCCTCAGATGTGCCGGTATTTCCAATTGAATTGTATCTGACGTATCCGTGGTTACAGAATGACCTTCCAAATGGTCAGCCGGTTCCGGGCCGGGGCTAAGCATTCCGGAAAAACGCTTTCAAACACCGGTGTATATTGGTGTTTAAAAAATAATTATTATAACAAGTATTTATTATCTTGAGAGGAGGATTTAATCGATGGCAAAAATCGTGGTTAAATCAGAACGCTGTAAAAGCTGTGGTTACTGCATCAAATTCTGTCCAAAGAACGTACTGGAAATCGGACATGATGTAAACTCTAAAGGTTACGAGTATGTAGTACCGACAAACATGGATGCTTGTATCGCCTGTTGTATGTGCGGACGTATCTGTCCGGATGGTGCGATAGAGATCTACAAATAAGGAGGTAGAAAGATTATGGCAAGAGTATTAATGAAAGGCTGTGAAGCTATCGCTGAAGCAGCAGTAAGAGCCGGCTGTAGATTTTTCGCCGGATATCCTATCACACCGCAGAACGAGATCCCGGAGTATTTTGCAAGAAGACTTCCGGAAGTAGGCGGTAACTTTGTACAGGGTGAGTCTGAGGTTGCATCTGTAAACATGGTATACGGAGCAGCAGCAGCAGGAACAAGATCTATGACATCTTCTTCCAGCCCGGGAATCGCATTAAAGAGCGAGGGAATTTCCTATTGTGCAGCAGCACGTGTTCCAATTGTGTACGCAAACATCTCCAGAGGAGGCCCTGGTGTAGGTGCTATCCAGCCGGCACAGCAGGATTATTTCCAGGCTACAAAAGCTTCCGGTAACGGTGGTTTCCGTATGATGGTTCTGGCTCCGTCTACTGTACAGGAGGCAGTTGACCTTACATATGCAGCATTTGATTATGCAGATCGTGACATGAACCCGGTTCTGCTTCTGGCAGACGGTGTAATTGGTACCATGATGGAGCCGGTTGAACTTCCAGAAATGAAGACAGAGGAAGAGATCGCTGCAATCAAAGAAGGCAAAAAGAAATGGGCTTGTATCGGTCATGAGCTTGACTATGCAAACCGTTCCTGGATTCAGCCAGGTCAGTGGGATACAAAGAAAATGCAGGAGTGGAACGAAAGAGCTTCTGAGATGTATGACAGCTGGGAAAAAGATGTAATGGTAGAAGAGTACCAGATCGAGGATGCTGAGCTTGTACTTACAGCTTATGGTATCTCCGCTCGTATCTGTAAATCTGTTGTAGATATGCTTCGTAAAGAAGGATACAAGATCGGTATGATCCGTCCTATTACAGTCAGCCCGTTCCCATATGCTTCTTATGACAAGATCAACTACGATATCTGTAAAGCAGTTCTCGATGTAGAGATGTCTATTCCGGCACAGTTCATCGAGGATGTAGAGATGGGTGTTAAAGGTCGTTGCGCTATCGAGACATGCCTGTGCTCCGGTGGTAACATCATGAGCCGTGAGGCAGTGATCGAGGCTGTTAAAAAGATTTTAGGATAATAAGGAGGATACGGAACATGGAATTAGTTTATTCAAGAACAAAAACAATCCAGGAAGATAAAGTATCCGGATTCTGCCCGGGCTGTATGCACAGC
>CAVAFS010000275.1:0-4743 GCA_963587975.1 Bulleidia sp.
GATGTCGGCTCATCCATAAGTAAAAGCGGTGCATCATGTAAAAATGCCCTTGCGATACCGATTCGCTGCTTTTCTCCACCGGACAAGGTATCGCCAAGTTCACCTACTTCGGTATCATAGCCCTTCGGTAATGTCATAATAAAATCGTGAATAGATGCTTTTTTTGCTGCTTCCTTAATTTCTTCTCTGGTCGCTCCCGGTTTTGCGATGGCGATATTATTTGCAATGGAATCGTGAAACAGATGTGTTTCCTGTGTAACATAACTCTCCATATCACGTAAATGCTTGGTTGGAATTTCACGCACATCGGCTCCGTCTACAGAGACACTTCCTGCATTGACATCCCAGAACCGCATCAAAAGTTTTAATAGAGTTGATTTTCCGGAACCGCTTGCACCATGGATACCAGTGATCTTGCCCGGCTCCAGTTTCAGGGAATAATCATCCAAAATTGTCTCTGACTCATATGCAAAAGTTACATGTTCTGCACTTGCTCCAGAAAAAGTTCCAGATCTACCAGTTTCCGTCTCGGATACAATTTTCTGCTCTGCTCCAGCAAATTCACTGTTTTTGTCTACTTTACTTGCAAGGTTCTGTTCTGTAGCCACATCATTTTCTACTGAATTTACAGAATAATCAGATGACGATACCACATATTTTTCTGTCTCCGGAATTTCTTCTACCAATGGTGTCTCCTCTAATAGAGAAAGCACACGCTCACCACTTGCCAGTGTCTGATTCAGGTTATTTGACAGACTGGATAACGCAACCACCGGTCCGAAAGATCCCATCATAGCGATTGTACACGTCAAAATTCCTTCAAATCCCATGACACCATTTGCATATAACCAGATGGTTAATGCCAGCATTCCAAAAGATGCCAGTAAAATCACCATGTTTGTAAAGGAACGCTGTGCCCCTTCCATGCGGCTCAACTCTTTCTGCATTCCGGAGAGCTTTTTGGAACGTTCTGTCATCTGTGCCTTGCGGTTTTCGCCCCGTCCGTACTGGATGGTTTCATCAAGGCCTCTGAGGGAATCCAACACAAAACTGTTCAGTTCACCAAATTCTGTCCTGAATTCCATCCCTTTCTGACTGCCGCGTTTTCCATTCCACAGAGGAATCACAACACCTACCATCAGATACGCTGCCAGTGCAAGAAGTCCTGCAAGAACATGATATCTTCCGATAAAAATCACCATAATTGCAGAGGTTAAAGTTGCAATCGCAATCGGTGAAATCGTATGCGCGTAAAATACTTCCAGTAGTTCAATATCTGTTGTGATAATGGAGATCAGGTTTCCTTTATCCCGTCCTTCCAATTTCGCCGGGCAGAGTTTTCGCAATGCCGCAAATACTTTATGACGGATAATCGCCAATAATTTGAATGCAATAAAGTGGTTACAATACTGTTCCACATAATGAAGCAAACCACGTAATACCGCGATCACAAACATCACGATGAGGATTGTTTTCACTGGCGTATTCATGAGCCACATGTTTTTGATTGGGACCAGGATTCCGGCACCGGCCGCTCCGGTCAGTACACCACGTATGATGACCTGACATGCAAGAATCGTCAGGAAGATGGCACATAAATAACCTGCGGTTCCAAGAACGATCGCTGCCAGCATAATGTGGATCAGCGGTTTTACCAGTCCGATCAGGCTTCCCATGATTGAAATGGCACTTCTTCGCTTCTTTATTCCAGTTGAACCATACGGTGTTGTTTTTACAGAACTGTTGATTTGGGTTGTCTGCTTTGTTTCTGCAGAATCAGTTGTCTGAACCGCTTGCTTCTGCTCTCTCTGCATCTCTTTTCTTTCTTCTGCCATCACAGACTCCCCTCCTCTCCATAATGCTCCAATGCCATCTGACTCTCATACAAGTGTCTGTAGGCTCCGTTTTCTTCCATCAACTCTGCATGGGTTCCACGCTCTTTGATCTCACCATCTTTCAGGAAATAGATCTGATCCGATTTCACCACATTTGCCAGTCGGTGTGAAATCAAAAGCACGGTTCTGGTCTTTGCCAGTTCATGGATCACCTGCATGATCAGTTCTTCACTTTCAATATCAATGTTGCTTGTTGCCTCATCAAAAATATAAACTTCCGCATCTTTGAGCAATGCCCTTGCGATCACCAGACGCTGACATTGTCCGCCGGATAAGTTTCCTGCTTTTTCCAGAAGCTTCGTCTGCAATCCGTCCTGTGTCTGTAAAAATCCAAGCAGGTTGACTTTCTGAAGCACTGCGTTCATTTCTTCTTCCGTTGCATCCGGTTTTGCCATCCGCAGGTTTTCTTCTACCGTTCCTTTAAATAAGTAACTGTTATGGCGAACCAGTACGACATGCTCCATCAGATTTGTTTCATTTACTTCTGATAACGGTACACCGCCAATGGTGATTTTCCCAGAAAAACCTCTATTCTTGTCAGATAATAATCCTGCAATGGTACTCTTACCACAACCGGATTCTCCGACCAGTGATACAAAACTTCCCGCCGGGAGATTCAGGTTGATGCCCTTCAGGATTTCTCTGTCTTTTTCATAAGAGAAATGCACATCTTTGAGCAAAATATCTAATGCACCTTCAGGTAATTTTTTTGTTCCTGCCTCCGACTCCGGAAGATCTAAAATTTTAAAAATCTTATCACTTGCTGCCATACCGTTCATTGCGATATGGAAGAAAGAACCAAGCAGACGCAGCGGCAGGAAAAATTCACTGGCCAGAAGCACAATACATAATGTACCCGAAATCGTCAAGTTTCCTTTCAAAAACTCTGTGACAGCAACTACCATACCGATGGCCGCGCCACCATAAGCCACAATATCCATCACACTAGTGGAATTAAGCTGCATGGTCAGCACTTTCATAGTAATCCGGCGGAAGTTCTGTGACTCCACATCCATCTCGTCTGCTTTCTGCTGGTCTGCCTGATAGATTTTCAGAGTTGTCAGTCCCTGCAGGTTTTCCAGGAAGGAGTCACCAAGTCCGGTATAAATACTCCAATACTTATTTAACAACTTCTTTGCGATTTTCTGTACCACCACGATAGAAATCGGAATTAATGGCACACAGATCAGCAGGATCACGCTTGCTTTCAAACTGACCCTACACAAAATAATAAACAAAGTCACCGGTGCGATCAGACTGTAAAACAACTGTGGCAGATATTTTCCAAAATATGTCTCCAACTGTTCCACACCTTCCGTGGAAACCTGCACCACCTCGGAAGACGATACCTGCTCACTGTAAGAAGCCCCCAGTTTCAGCATTTTCTCATAGATTTTTTCCCTTAAAATACGTTTTACATCCACGCAGGCCAAATAGGAAGATCTCGCTCCCATCCGCTCACATACAAACCGCAGCACGATCACGATTGCCAGCGTAACAACCGTCAGTTCAATGCTCTGCACCGTCACCGCCCGGTAAACGACACGCTCCAGTAAATTAACAATCGAAAAAACCGCGAAAACCTGTGACAGTAACGCAAGCCACTGCCACAGGATCGTGTATACGATATACTTTTTTGCATGGGACAAAAGTCCCACAAGTCTTGTTTTTATCATACTTTTTCCCTTTTCTCTCTGATGCTGCATACAAGATGCCAGATTGCCAGCCCCGGATGATACAGCAGCATTCTTGGTCCCGAAAACCGCATCACCTGACGGATCTGCTCTCTCATTTCCGGCTTATAACAGTGAATCTTGCAATTTGCACAAAATGTCTTGTGCTCCATAAACGGGCATTTTTCACTGCGTAATTTTGCATAATCTGACAGATTCTGACAGACCGGACACATCTGCCCGGATTTCTTATCATATTCCGTATGTTGTTTCCGGCAGTACAGCCGGATCATTTCCTCCACGACATACTGTTCCTTCTGCCGTTTCTTCTCTACTTTGTTCATCTATCAAATTTCCTCTTCTTCCATCTCTACACTTTTTTCTGTTTTTACCCGCAAGAAGAAATATAATAAATGGCACACCCAGACGACAGCAATGCAGATCCGTCCGATTGGTACATTTTTCATACAGATAAATCCGATTGCCATAACAACTGTCACCATACCGATAATTTTTAGTTTCGTTCCCATTGTCATTGCACGTTTCTGCACAAAACTCTCCAGGTGCTTCTTATATAAGCCGCTTCCAGTGAACCAGTCATGCAGCCGTTTGGAGCTTTTCGCAAAACAAAACAAGGTTGCCATATAAAAAGGAACCGTTGGCAGAATCGGAAGTACGATTCCTACCGTTCCAAGCCCCAGACAAAGACAACCTAAAACCAGCCATACAATTCTCATCTTTCCCTCCCTTTATTCTCCTGAAGTTTTTGGTAACCAGTGTTTCTTCTGCCCAATTACACGTTTTTTCCTCTGGTTAGTTTTTCCAATTATTGATTAGTCGCTATCACTTGTCATTAGTTTTATCATACCGCATCTGCTAATGTCAATCAAATTTAGCGTTTTTAAGACCAAATTTCTTTTTAATGATAAATCTGTGCACACACCGAAAAATGTTTTCCACATTACGTAAATGCGCGCATGACACGCAGCGCCGTCTTGAATGAAAATTTAATATATATTACATTATGTAAATAGGGTCTGAGTTCATTTTTTCTCAGCGAGCAATAACCAGCCACCAGAACAAACCGAACTAATCCAGAACGTAAATACGCCCCAAATTGATTTTTTCTTGACGAGCGATTATTAGCCGGAAAGACAAAATCAATTTGGGGCGCT
>CAVAFS010000276.1:0-5868 GCA_963587975.1 Bulleidia sp.
AATCGGAGGTACTTATGGACCAGAAGCAGCTTTCCTATTTCATTGCCGTAGCCAAATATCGCAACTTTTCCCGGGCAGCCCAGGATTTTTATCTGACCCAGCCCGCCATCAGCCACCAGATCAAAATGCTGGAAAAGGAACTGGACACGGAGCTTTTTGTCCGAAACACAAAGAAAGTCACCCTGACAGACAGCGGTGAGCTCTTTCTCGAAGACGCCAAAGCGATTCTGGATGCCATGGAGCAGGCCAAACAGAAACTGTCTCTGGCCAAAGAACAGCCTTCCGTGCTGCGCATCAGCCATCTGTCTGCGCCAACGCATCAGTTTTTACCGGATGTCGTGAATCAGTTCCACATTCGTTATCCGCATGTGAAGATCAAATTGATCCGCCAGGATGCTTTGCAGATTTCTGAATCCGCCACCCAGCAGGATGCGGATATTTATTTTTCCATGATGCCGGATCTGCAGCAGATTGCCTCGCTGGATGTAAAAAAAATCCAGTCAGATTCTTTCTGTCTTGTTACACGAAAGGATCACCCGGCACTTCAAAAAATGATCCTGGATTATGACAAACTGGCCAGCGAACCGTTTCTGGTTTTTCATCCGGATCATGCCCGATACATGAATCAACGCATCATGGAACTGTGTGCGCAGATTGATTTCCATCCCCGGGTTACGGAACAGTTTGACTTATACGAAAATCTGCTTCAGGCCGTGGAAGCCGGTACAGGCATCTCCATCCTGCCTTATCGCAGCCGCAGTTATATGCATGCCAACAATCTGGCCTTTACTTTGCTTGATGGAAGCAATGATACACTGGATCTGGCCATTGCATGGGAGCACGAGCTAACCAATCCGGCGGTGCCGCTGTTTCTGGAAGTGTTCCGGGAATACATGCAGGAGCATCCGGAATATTTTTAAACATAACGTACATTCGATTATTATTTGAATATTGATTTAGAAATGTTATGAATACAGAACAAATTTTCTGTTGTACTGAGACAGATTTTTGTATTATAATAACAACCCTGTGTAATAATGAACTTGCTACGTAAGGAGGAATTTATTTTGAAATTTGAACCAAAGAAAGATTTGAAACGACTCATTGTCGTATGTCTGGCCTCTGTGCTGATGGCCTTAAATATCAAATCCTTTGTCCGCACCGGCGGTCTGTATCCGGGCGGTGCTACCGGACTTTCCCTGCTGATCCAGCGTGGTGCAGAGATGTACCTTGGACTGGCGCTGCCTTATACTGTGATCAACGTAATTCTGAATGCAATTCCGATTTATATTGGTTTCCGTTTTATCGGTAAAAAATTTACACTGTACTCCTGTCTGTGCATCGTTCTGACCAGTGTACTTACCGATGTAATTCCGGGTATTGCCATTACATCCGATGTACTGCTGATCAGTATTTTTGGAGGTATTATCAACGGTTTCGCTATCAGCCTCTGTCTGTTAATGGGTTCCACTACGGGAGGAACGGATTTTATCTCCATCTATTTGTCAGAGAAAAAAGGAATGGATGCTTTTAATATCATTCTCGGATCGAATGCAGTGATTCTGGTTGCTGCCGGCTTTATGTTTGGATGGGACAAGGCGCTCTACTCCATTATTTTCCAGTTTGCATCTACCCAGGTGCTGCATGCACTGTATAAAAAATATCAGCAGGAGACGTTTTTCATTGTCACCAATCATGGAGAACAGGTTTATCAGGCGATTTCGAAAGCGACCAATCATGGGGCTACGATTCTGGATGGGGAAGGTCCTTATGAGCATACGGAACGGCAGGTTGTGTATTCTGTGGTTTCCAGTGCAGAGAGTAAAAAGGTGCGGAAGGCTGTTAAAGAGGCCGATCCGAATGCATTTATTAATGTAGTGAAAACGGAACGGCTGTTCGGGCACTTCTACTACAAACCAAATGATTGATAAATGGCTCTTACGGAAGGTTATGAAAAGCGACATCAAAATCTTTTCTCGCCCGCTAACAATCAATCGCTGGTCGAGAAAAGATTTCCGATGCCGCTTATTTACGTTCATTCAAACAGCCATTCACAATCCGCTCACACTATTTGTTCATAGCTAAATAGCCACTACACGGCTCAATTTGATTAACTTAAGGAACTGAAATAAAAAATGAGCTTCAGACAGTCGGGTAATTTTCGTTATCGCAGCGAGCCTAGCCCGTCTCCGTGAGTGTGTTTGAGCTCACAGCATTTTTTGCTGTGGGCGAGTTCACGGAAGGAGACGGAAATAAGCGGCGCAGCGAAGATAGAAAATTATTCGTGTCTGAAGCTCATCTTTTTATTCAGTTCCTCTTTTTTCAAAAAACTACAATTCTTCTTTTTTCTTATACTTGCGGTATAAACTAACACCGATAGCCACTCCGGCTGCAATGATAATCACAACCACGTAAAGTGCCGGGTTCTGCATATCACCGGTTTTTGGTGCTTTCGCAGTTACAGCTGTGGTTGTTTTTACCGGTGTTTTGGCTGGTGTTTCAATGGTTCCCGGAGTTTCTGTGTTTTTCCATTTGTTTTCAAATGTGATCTGGCTCTGTTTTCCGGATTGTCCCGGATGAACTGCCCACATTTCGGCTTCCAGACCGCCATTTTCGGCATTTGTCACACGAACTGTTACATCATATTCGGTAGCATCGTATGTGATGTTCTGATCTGTGCCGCTAAGCTGTCGAATGTGGTATTCGTAGTCTCCAGGTATTGTATACAGAATGGAATCAAATGTCCCGCTCCCATTTGCCCCAATCCGTATCTGGTTCTGCTCCGGCATTGGAAGGTCTGTCCGTCCGTCTGCTGCCTCCATTACAACTGTAAAAACCGGATTCTTCTGCGTCTGACTGTCAGATACGTTACCTGTCATTTTGACCGACACTGGAATTGACACCGCACAGGTCTTTTCCGCTGCCATGGCAGGTAACGCAAATAACAATACACACCAGAAGAGCAGAACCATAGCTAACACAAAGATGCCACCTTTTTTGCTCTCCACGATTTTTTCAACAATCAAAGTTCTAGTTTCAGTCACACTATTTTTTTGTACGTTTTGCTGCTTCATTTTCACTTTACACCTCCTTCCACACATTTTTAGTCCTATTCTTTTTCATCAAAAACAACACTACTTTTTTCTAGCAAAATTGTTTGGGAAACTATCTCGTTATTCTCCAAATGCAGTTATTTCTGCTTTTTATCAGAGGTTTCCTGCAGTTTTCCAAATACTATCACCCTTCCGTTTGTGGCAGATTCTGCACAGGTAGAAAGTGCAATCACGGAATCCTGCGGTGTTACACCGATATCCCGATACTGCACGGCCTGTTCCTGCACATACTGCAAAAGTTGCTGCATCTGTCCGGTCACATTCGGTTCCGTGATATATCCATAAATCTGGCTGTCCATCGCATCTGTCTCCACACAGGCAAAAAATGTGATGGAGCATGTTTTTTCCGGCAAATATAGCGTTCCGGTCTGATGCGTGGCAAAATACTCCTCATCGGCAAATTCCACCACATCACCAAACATGGCTCCATTGCTCATATGATGTCCATAAATCAGATTATATGGATCCGAAAAATCTGGTTGATTCGCACTCTGCAAAAAGATTGCTCCGGACAGTGCAAAGTCTCCATATACGTCTTTATTGATATATTCCATATCATCTTTTCCACGTACCACCGGGTAATCGATGCCGGTATCATCCACGGTCAGCCATGCACAGACATCCGCATTGATTTTTTGCAGATCCTGCAAAGAGGGATTTGTATCCTCCCCCTTTACAGGTTTCAGTTTCATCAGATCCTGATCCGGCAGCGCGCTGTGATAAATGCGCCAGGTGTCCCACAGGGAATAACCGCCGTATAGAAACAACACTGCCATTAGACAAGCCACAAATAGATTCATAATGCGATTTGCAATCCGTAACAGTTTTTCCACAAATGTTATTCTGTGCCTGTTTGCTGTTTTAGCATCCACATTCTGCAGATTTTCATTATTCAGTTGTTCCGTTTTTGTTTGTAATTCCCTGCTTCCTGTCATTTTGTATCACTGTTCTTTTTCATGTTCTGCCGCTGTTTTTTTAACTCTGCCGTTTCCTGTCGGTTCAGTCTTGACTGCTTAAGATAATTTTTTTCTGCGAAAAAACAGCGCTCCAAGGGCAGAAGCCAGACCTGCAAGCAATGCATACGGAGTTACGCTGAGTGCAATACCTGTCGGAGATATCGTTCTTTTTGTATTTGTTACGACAACTGCATTATCCGCTTTTGTCATAGTCTGAGAAGTCGCTGCCACTTTTTCAGAAGTACTTGCTGCGGTATCTTTTGCAATGCTCTGGGAAGCGCCGGTTCCTCTTTTTACTGCAAATGTGGTATCGTAACCTTCGGAACTGCGCAAATTCTCTGTTACAGTATAAGTTACCGTGGACGGAATACCCGCAATCTCAGCGATTGCTGTGCTGTCTGCCAGCTGCAGATTTACGGAGCCATTGCCCTGTGCATCTAAATCTACCTGCTGATCACCAAAGGTAAAAGATGTGTTTGCCGGACCACTGAAATCAATTGTAAAATTAAACAACTGGTCCTTGTTACCCATATTTCCTTCTACTACTTTATCCAGACTCAGCTCATAGGTAGTGTAAGCATCTGTGATCTCCTCATTTTTTCCACCATATGTCGGCTGTTTTGTTTCCTTATCAAAAGTCGGTGTTACCGCGGTTTCTGTAAATACGGTGGCATCAATTTTGTAACCTCCATCGCTGTCATTGACTACATAAACATCCAGATAACGTGTGTTGCCATCCACATCAGCAATATCTGCATTGGTATTTGCACTTTCCGTAATGACATAGCGGTAAATACCAGGAGCAGTAAAGGTTCCCGCCGGGAATGTAATAGTTACGTTTTTGGTCACCTCGTTCTGCGTGATCGTATCACCCTTTGTATAAGTTACGCTCGAAATAGTTGGTGAGCCGACACCTGCTTTGACTTCCGGCGAATCGGCAGTAGCACCTATCGCACTTCCCGCTGCAATGGTATAAGTATAGGTCACATTCGGTACGCTTGCGCCCTCTGCGTTCTGCATTTCCAGCACTTTTTTGAACTGAACCTGACTGCTTCCTGTAGCTGCCATGGCCGGAATCTGCATTCCACCAAACATCATTACTCCTGCAACTGTCATTGCTGATACACGTCCGATCATTTTCTTTTTCATACTCTTTTACCTTCCTTTTTAATCCATACTATTTTTGTTCAGCTCATTTGATGAAACACACTTCTGCACATCTTTACAATCCACCAAAGGTTATATCAAAAGAAAAATCACATTCCATTACTGATATATTTTTCTATCAAATAAGCACTGAGTATTTCACTGTTCTCTTAATATTCGCTCATTCTTATAGCGAATTCCGTCGAATCACAGTGATAATTTTTCCTTTTATCTCACGTGTATCCACCGCCCCAAAATAGCGGCTGTCTGTTGCTCCTTCCCGATGATCGCCCAGTACAAAATATTGCTGCTCCTGCAATTGCAATGGATATATGACATCACTTTCATATTGCGGAGTCTGATAAAAAATATTTTGTTCCAGCACGACACTCTCGTTGACCTTTACCGTTGCCTGTTCTGTAATTTCTACCGAATCGCCCCCTTTCGCGACAATCCGTCCCACGTACTGCTGACTTTTCTTTTTATAAACAATGACATCCCCGGCCACCGGATGTTTCTCCAGCCGGTAATACAGCACCAGATCTCCGGCACTCATACGTGGGGACATATCTTCATTTTTGACTGTAGTGATTCCAAACATAACACCAAAAAGAAGATATAAAATTCCAATCAGAATCAGCAGACGTATCAGA
>CAVAFS010000277.1:0-4634 GCA_963587975.1 Bulleidia sp.
CTTCATATACTATAACACGAGTTCAGAAATAAACAAGTGTTCATTTTAAAACATGCGTAAATATTTTTTACAACAAATCAGATTTATGGAGGGATCAGAATGAACAGGTACACAAATTTTATTTTGAAGCACAGGAAGATCATTATCGCTGTGTTTGCGGCAATGGCTGTTATCTGTGCGGTATTATCGCAGTTTGTCGGTGTCAATTATAATTTTGCAGATTACCTGCCGGATGATGCGGCATCGACGAAAGCATTGAACGTGATGGAAGAGGAATATGATCAGTCCATCCCGAATATGAGGGTGCTGGTACATGATGTATCAATACCGGAAGCCATGCAGATCAAAGCTCAGATTGAGCAGGTAGAGGGAGTTAAAGAAGTATCCTGGCTGGACGATGCCATTGATATTTACTCACCCATCGAGGAGGCAGATCCGGATACCGTAGATGCATGGTACAAAGATTCCGATGCATTATATTCCGTAACTACCAGCGATGATGAGACAGAAAAAGCGGCGGCAGTCAACGGAATCCGAGAAATCATCGGAGATGACAATGCCATGTCAGGCAGCGCGGTGACAGATGTATTGTCACCAAGACATACGACACAGGAAATTCAGAAGATTGTTATCATTGTATTACCAATCATATTTTTGATTTTAATATTGACAACAACATCCTGGTTTGAGCCGGTTCTGTTTTTGCTGACAATCGGTATCGCAATTATGTTGAATCGTGGAACAAACCTGATGTTTGGCGAGATATCCTTTGTAACAAATGCGGCAGGAAGTGTATTACAGCTTGCGGTTTCTATGGATTATTCCATTTTCCTGTTACATCGTTTTGCTGAAAAACGACAGGAAGGCATGGAGGTGCAGGAGGCCATGGTTGAGGCCGTGAAAGAATCCGTAAGTTCCGTCCTTTCCAGTGGACTTACAACGGTAACCGGATTTGCGGCACTGATCCTGATGCGGTTCAAGATTGGTCCGGATATGGGATGGGTTATGGCAAAAGCCATCGCATTCAGTTTGATCTGCGTACTCTGCCTGTTACCTGCATTAGCACTTTGTACCTATAAATTAATTGATAAAACACAGCATAGAAAGCTGTACCCGAGTTTTGAAAAATTCTCCAGAGGCGTAATGAAAGTTCGGATTCCGATCCTGACCATTGCAGCAATTCTGGTAATCCCATGCTTTATCGCGCAGGGCAAAAATGATTTTCTGTATGGTTCCAGCCAGGTATATTCTTCCGAACAGACCCAGATGGGACGGGACCTGATCACCATTGACGAAGAATACGGTGTATCCAATCCGCTGGTTGTTATGGTGCCAAAAGGAGATATGGAAAAAGAAATTGCGCTGAATAACGCATTGAAAGATGATCCGGATGTCAGCTCTGTAATTTCTTATGTAAATACAGTTGGTTCATCCATTCCGGAAGAATTTGTGCCATCGGAATCCGTCAGTCAGTTGTATTCCGAGCATTACAGCCGGTTTGTTATCACACTGGATACAGAGGAATCCGAGGATGACTGGACAGAAAAAGTAGATGAAGTACATAGCATCTGCGAAAAATATTATGGTGATGAAGCACTGATGGCCGGAGATCTGGCAAGTACCGAGAACCTGAAGACAACCATTACCGCAGATAATACGAGAGTAAATCTGCTGGCCATTGCATTCGTATTCCTGATCCTGGTAGTAAACTTCAAATCCATTTCCATACCGGTTATCCTGACACTGGTCATCGAGTTATCCATCTGGATCAATGTGGCGATTCCATATTTTTCCTCTACAACGCTGCATTACATTGGATATCTGATCATCAGTTCCGTACAGCTGGGCGCAACCATTGATTATGCGATCCTGCTGACCAGTCGATATATGGACGAACGAAAGTCGCTGCCGAAAAAAGAAGCAGCACGTAGTGCGATTAAGCTGAGTACACTTTCACTTTTTACATCAGCATTTATTCTGGCCATTGCAGGTACGATTCTTGGAAAGATTTCTACAAACCTGGTACTGAGCCAGCTTGGTATTCTGGTAGGACGAGGCGCAGTCATCTCCTTCCTGCTGGTATTAGTTGTACTTCCGGCGCTGCTGATCATTTTTGATCCGATCATTGAAAAAACAACTGCAAAAACTAATTTTTATCATCCGGAAAGGAGCATATAGTCATGAAAAAACAAAACATTCAGAAAAAACGAATTTTAATGTCAGCAACCGCAGTTGGAATGTGCTCTGCCATGGTGGCAGGCAGCATTATTCCGGCAAGTGCCGCACAGACTACAGATCATCTGAAGGACGAAAACGTCTATGCGACACTGGCAGAGGACGGAACCGTTACAGGTGTCTATGTGGTAAATGAATATACATCGAAATCAGAAGGAAAAATCACAGATTACGGTGATTACAGCAGTGTGAAAAACCTGACAACGAATGAGACCATCGAGCAGAACGGGGATCAGATTTCCGTAAATGTTCCAAAAGGAAAATTCTATTATCAGGGAAATTTGAAAACAACGGATATTCCGTGGAACATCAGTATTTCCTATACACTGGATGGAAAAGAGATTTCCGCTGAAGATCTGGCTGGTCAGAGTGGAAAATTAAAAATCCACATTGAAATCAAAGAAAATAAGAATTGTGACAGCAATTTCTTCGAAAACTATCTGCTACAGGCAACCGTTGTATTGGATACCGAAAAATGCAGCAACATTGTAGCAACCGGAGCAACGGCAGCAAACGTTGGCGGGGACAGACAGTTACTTTATAACATCATGGCCGGTCAGGAGAAAGAAATTGAAATCTCCGCAGATGTGGAAGATTTCGAGATGGATGGTATTGCTTTCCAGGGGGTGCCGATGGGATTTGATATTGACAGTGATTCTATTGACATCTCTGATCTGACAGATAAGACAGATGAAATCAAGGATGCGGTATCTGAGCTGAACGACGGAGCAGGTCAGATCAAAGATGCCACAGAATCTGCAGTGACAAGCAGCAAAGAGTTAAATGATGGTGCATTACAGCTGGCAGATGGTATTCGTACCTTCCGTTTATCCGGTATGGATCAGTTAAGCAGCGGTGCATCTGAACTGGGAAGTGGTTCTAAGCAGCTTAGTCAGGGACTTACAACATACACAGCAGGTGTTGGAAATCTGACAGATGGTATGCGTACTTATATTGCCGGGGTAGGAACTCTGGGACAGGGTGTCAATGCACTGCAGGGCTTGTCTAATCTTGGAGCTGTCAGTGACGGCGTGAGCCAGATGGCAGCTCAGGTAAATGGAAGCGGTTCACAGACTCTGGCAGGCGGTTCTGCACAGTTGACAGAAGGTTTAAAAGCATTAAAAGATCAGGTAGATGCATTGGCAGCTTCCGGTCAGATCGATCAGGTAGAGGCTATGCTTGCACAGAGCAGTACATTACAGGAGAGCCTCAAGACGTTATCTGAGCAGTCTGAAAGTCTCAGCCAGTTACTTCAGGCGGATGCACAGATGGCACAGGCCATTGCAGGAGAGCATCAGAGTGTTATGGCAGATCTGAACAGTCAGGCTGCACAGGCAAATCAGGAAATTCAGGATCTGCAGGATCAGGCAACAGCAGGAAATACAAAAGCAGATCAGGCGATAGAAAAAGTTTCAGAACTGGAGAATGATGGAACTCTGACTTCTGAGGAAGCATCCACTTTGAAAAATGCAATTGCAGATACAAAGGTAGATGCGGCGGCTGCAAATCAGGATATTTCTATTACAATGCCGCAGGAAGACACTGCTGTTTGGCAGCAGGCCGCACAGCTTGCAGCTTCCGCAGAAACATTACAGACTGCATCGGAAGGCTTTTCACAGGCAGCAGCCCAGATGAAACAGGTGTCAGATGCGTGTGCAAATATGCAGGATATGGATCTGAGTGGAACAGTAGGCCAGCTTCAGGCAGCAATTACAGCCGCTTATAATGGTTCTCAGAGTTTACAGCAGGGCATCGGACAGCTTGGCGTTGGTCTGACAACTTTACAGGAAAATACAAGTGCATTCCCGCAGGCAGCGCAGGGCATTGTGGCATTAAATCAGGGATTCGCACAGTTACAGAGTAACAATCAGACATTACTGGATGGTTCCGCAGCATTGAAAAATTCCGGAAGCACATTAAACAGCGGTGCCGCAAGTCTGCAGCAGGGCATCAGCAGTCTGCAGAGCGGAATTAACAGTGCAAAAGCAGGCTTGAATACACTGCAGGACGGTGCAAACACGTTACAGTCCGGAACCAGTGCATTCCGTGATGGAATGTCAGAGTTAAATGACGGTGCCGCAGAACTGAAAGACGGTACACAGGAATTCCAGGATGAGACATCTGATATCGATACACAGATTGATGATGCCATTGATGAGATGATCGAGAAGATATCCGGCAGCGATTATGAACCGGTATCCTTCACTTCTGATGAAAATACAGATATCGGATTGGTACAGTTCGCAATCCGCACAGATGATATTAAAGTAAAAGAAGCAGAGGAAGCACCTGCGGTTGAACAGAAGCAGACAATTATCGACAAGATCAAAGGTCTGTTCCAGTAAAAAATCTTAATAAAATCGAAGAACTGTTTCGGTAAATTCAGCAGGATAAATTTT
>CAVAFS010000278.1:0-13843 GCA_963587975.1 Bulleidia sp.
GACAAATATCTTTCGACACCTGCCTGCATTACTTATCTATTGTTTCTATAATTATTTTTCTATGATTTCTTTCTTTGTGAAACAGATCATTTTTCTATTTCTTGATTAAGTCACTCTTCTTTACCGTTGCAACGCAGAAGTTTACTTCTTCGTCCTCATCTTCGGATGCTCCGCCGCCTGTCATCAGACGTGCATTCGGATCTACACCATCGATGGTGGTCACTTTTCCAAGTCCGTTTCCTACTAAGGAACCCGGTACACGGAAAGTTTCTACATCGATCGGCTCCACGGAAATCTCCTCCGGTTTTTCCACCTGTGGAATCCACTCATACGGTACACGGTAAGCACGGTATACCATGTTGTTGGTGAACTGGCCAAGAATGGTGTTAAAATACGGATTAATGTACTCCCATACGATCTCGTGATCCGGTGTTACCTCGATCAGACGTCCGTCAGATCCCTCAGTGATCAGTGTGTTTCCGTTTGGAAGTCTCTGTGCGCCACTGATGTAGGAACTGTAAAATTTAGATGCATCTGTAAATAACAGGTTTCCTGCTTCTAACGGTGTGTACTGCCATGTGATTTCCAGTGTGATTGGATTGAACTGTAACACTCTGGAATAATCTCTTCTTGCGTTGTTGACACCGGTTAATGCGCCAGGGTTCGGAGTACCGTAACCGCCTTCGCCACCGTTATCAAATACAAGGAGATCTCCTTCACCCGGAAGTCCTTTCGGGATCATATGTAAATGATGCTGTCCGATGATCCAGCCAAGTTTTTTGGTTGCTTCGCTCTCGTTGAAATCCGGTCCTACGCGCCATACAATATCGCCTGTCTCCTTGCTGATAATGGCAAGAATATTGGAATTTCGTGCATCGATGATAATGTTGTCCGGATGGAAACGCTCATCGCCCTGATCGTACCATTTATTCTCACCTAATACAGACATGCTGTTGATGTGCATCCAGTCGCCGCCGGCTTCACCCTGCAGGCATGGATTACGGAACAGTGCATTTTTTGCTGCCTCATCAAATCCAAGCTGATCAAAATGATCACTTGCACGCCAGCTCCATAAAATATTTCCTTCCCAGTCGACTTCAATGATCTTGTCGTCGATCAGTCGTTTATCGGAAATATCATGATTGTAAAGATTCTCATGTGTCAGAATCAAAGTATTTCCACTGTCTGTTTTTGGCTCTCCACCCGGATAATAATATCCAACCGTGGATCCCTCTCTCTGGAAATCGTGATGCTGTCTTGCCATGTAAACCGGATCTTTGTCACCGTCTGCGATCAGCTCTGTTTTATCAAATTTCCAGACGATATTGCCGTCCCAGTCTACCTGAACCAGATCGATCTGATCCTGATAAGCTTTTTTACCAGGTCTGGTTCCTGTGGTTCCCATTACATATCCACCCGGAAGGATTTTGTTCGGAAATCCGCCAAGTCCTGCCCAGAGCTGAACTTCACGGCCATTCATGTCGATGAGAAGTGCTCCTTTTGCGGATGGAAAAATTGTGTAACCGTTAAATGTTTTGTCTTTATCGTAAATTAATGTTCCTGTTGGAAAAATACTTGGATATCCCATGATGTTGTCTCCTGTTCTGTTTTTACAATTTTTTAATATTTTCTGCGATGATTAATTTGTGTGTAAATCCTACGGATTTCTCTCTGATCTCTCCGTCCTTAAAATATAACAAGGTCGGTACGGAGCTGATTTCATATTCGTCTGCCAGAGACAGCTCATCCGGAATCAGTACTTTTCCGAAATAAACATCATTTCCTGCTTCTTCAGAAAGTTCTGTGATGCCCGCCTCCAGCTTCTTACAGTGCTTACAGGTTGCAGAATAGAATTCTACAACGACAGTGCTGTGCTCTCTGATTGTTTTGTCAAAATTTTCTCTGGTCAATTCGTTTACCATGCTGTTGTTTCCTTTCTATTTCTCCACCCTGTATTCTGACTGGGTTGTTTTTGTGTTTTATCAAAGGCAAAGGATATTCGCGATCCTTATATTCAGATTACTTTCTGATAATATACTGAATTGCTGAATTTGCGGCATTTGCTCCATCCGCTGCTGCGGTGATGATCTGTCTGAGTTCTTTTGTTCTGACATCCCCTGCTACAAAAAATCCAGATTCTGAAGTGATACCATCTTCTCCGGCTTTGATATATCCACTTTCATCCAGTGCCACCAGATCTTTGACGGCTTCTGTCTGTGGGATCATGCCGATGGCTACGAAAACGCCCTGAATGTTCAATACCGCTCCCGTATCTAAAAGCAGGATTTCTGTTTTCTTTTCACCAGTAATTTCCTGCACATTTGCATTTCGAATAATTTCTACATTTTCTTTTTGCTCCAGTTTTGCAAGTGTGGATGCATCTCCACGGAACTCTGCTCTGCGGTGAATCAGATAAACTTTGTTACAGATTTCGGAAAGTAATAAGGCATCGTCCAATGCGCTGTTTCCTCCACCGATCACGGCCACATCTTTTTCCCGGTAAAAAGCTCCGTCACAGGATGCACAGTAGGAGATTCCTCTGTTTTCGAATTTTTCACTTCCCGGAACGGCAAGTTTTCGATGGGCGGCTCCTGCGGTGTAGATTACCGTTTTGCTTTCTAATACCTCGCCGCTTTCCAGTGTGGTTTTAAATCCTGTGGCTGTTTTTTCAAAAGAAACTGCTTCGCCTTCAAAAAATGCAACACCAAGTGCTTCCACATGTTCCCGAATCTTTTCACCTAATTCATAACCGTTACTTCCATAAAAACCGGGATAGTTGTCAATACGACTGCTCTCTGCCATCTGACCGGTTCCTTCATATTCTTTTTCTACTACCAATACGTCCAGATTGGCACGTTTTGCATAAATCGCTGCGGTCATGCCAGCCGGTCCACTTCCGATGATCAGAACATCTGTCATTTGTTTTTCCTCCCGTTTTTATATTTCCTATTATTCATACTTACTTAATAGGTTTTGCATGTCATTGATACTATCACATCAAATAGAGACTGTCTAATACACAAAAAAAATAGCCAGTTATAGGTTTTAGCTATATCTCGTTGAATAGGTGGCTTAAAATTTACTATTTAAGGTTTAATAAAAGACCTTCTGTATTTTGTCTCCGTCGCTAACAATCGCTCCTTGAGAAAAAATACAGAAGGTCTTCATCTACACAGTGATATTTGTAAATTTTTGCGCCACCCTGCACTTCGTGCCGCACAATGTGCGCTATTCCCGCATTACTTCGTTTTTATAACTTACACTGTATCACTATATTCAGCATACACATTTATAATTAGCAAAACGTATATGGCACCAGGCAGGCAATCTTTCCTCGGAAAGCGATTGTTAGCTTCAGAGGTAAGATTGATGACTGGTGCCTTCACTAACTTAAATTTTAAGCCACCGATTCCCAAAACTACTGTGCCAAATATTGTCGCAGCGCACCCACATACTCCTGTCCCAGTTTACTCAAAATGAGATTTTTTCTGGTAACATACCCAATCTCCATCTGATTTTCTTCCTGTGTATCATCAGTTTGTCCATCACTCCGAAATGGTACTGCCCGATAATCACTGCCGTTTAATTCCTCACAGATCAGCCCGGAACAAAGCGTATATCCGTTCAATCCAACCATCAGATTCAGCATCGTTGCCCGGTCGTTGGCATGAATAATCTTGCTGTATTCATTGGTCGGAAACAGTTCCTCTGCCAGATAAAATGAACTGTCATCCCCCTGCTCAAAAGACAGACATGGATAATTTTCTAGCTGTTCCATCGTCAGAAATGGTTCATTAGCCAATGGATGGTCTTTCCATAAATACACATACGCTTTGCAGGTGATCAATGGATGAAATTCCAAATTTGCGGATTTAAACAATTTTTCCATAGACTTCCGATTGAAATCACTCAGATATAAGACACCAATCTCGCTTTTCATCGTACTTACTTCCTGGATGACTTCAGCCGTCTTCGTCTCCCGGATGGCTAATTCATATTTGGACATATCCAGCTTTTTGGCCACATCCACAAATGCTTTTACCGCAAAGGAATAATGCTGTGTGGACACCGCAAACTTCTTTTTATAAGAACCGCCATCTCCATAACGCTGCATCAGCTGTTCGTACTCCCGGTAAATTTCACGGGCATATGTCAGGAACTCTACTCCGTCATTTGTCAGTGTCACGCCACGCCCAGTACGGAAAAAAATGGTGATTCCTATTTCTTTTTCAAGTTCTTTTAATGCATTCGTCAGCGATGGCTGTGATACATACAACTGTTCTGCCGCCTTATTCAGTGATTTCGTTTCTGCAATGGTTAATATATATTTTAACTGTACAAATGTCATATCCATTCCTTCTTTCAGTAACACCAATTATTTCATGCCATTTTTCTTAAGAGCTAGTTTAGCATCTTTATATCATACTGTAAAGATAGGAATTTAGGTGTTTTTATCATACCATATCAATTCAACATCACTTTATTGACATTTCTAATCCATTTTATAGACCTTCCAACTGAATATCCGAAATATACGCAATTGGAAGTGCTGTCCCATCCAGCAATAAAATCCGTCTGCGATACGCATCTATACGTTTCACTAAGCCGGAATATTCCTGATAACTTCCACCATCTTTGTATTTATCCGGTACAAAGCAGGTAATTGTAACCTGTACATTCTGATGCATACCAAGGTTCTGCTGAATGATCTGCAGCGTTTCATCCAATCGGCATCTGCTGTCCTCATCCAGTTCTCGGAATTGCTCCGTCTGGCGGGCAGTCTCCTGCACCGCTTCTTCATATCCACTTAATGCCGAAAAAGGCATAAACTGCGCTGCACGGTTTTCCCGAGGCATCCGTGGATGTGTTTTTGATTCATGATGTGGCAAATGGCGTATGTCTGCATAGGGATCAAATTTCGTCACGCTTTATGTCCTCCGATCTGCTTATTCCGTTCCTGCCCGGTAGCTCCTTCTTCCATATTGATGCCCTTCAAGATAGCATTTTTTCCAAACTTTTTCTTGATATCCAGCATTGCCTGCTGCATTTTCTTCTCCCGGTTAAGCTCGCGCTGCTCTTCTTCCTGCTGCTTCTGCACTGCTTCATAATCGGTAAAAAGATCCATCTGCTCAAAGGTCACTTTCTGTTGAACCAGCTGTTCGCTCACCACGTGATTTGCCACCAGATTTAATCTGCGCACCATTAATTTGGGATTTACGATTCGGTCATACAGTTCCAACACGGCCTCTGTCATCTGTTTGGAAGAAGATGTCTGCTGTTTGAGATTGATGGTTCCATGTGCATGTTTTGGAATAGCTCTTCCATATCGATCCGTCATCAGCTCTCCCCGGTAGTTTGCCAGATTCTCCCTATCATATCCTACCGTCAATACAAGCTGATCTGTCACCAGACGTTTATCCAATAGGTCTAAAGCCAGCGCATCCGCCATCTCCGTCACAACTACCTTTGCTTTCGCTGCATCATAAGAACAGGCCAATACCTGTCCGGAACCAAGACTGTTATTTTCCGGCTGATATTTCTTGATATCTTCCATGGTGCAAGATTCATATCCCCATGCATGATCGATCAGAAGCTCCGCATTGATTCCGAACATCTGATACAGCATATCTTCATTATAGATATCTGTGAATGCGCCGACGGAACATTTGGCAATATCTCCCATGGTAAATATTCCTGCCGCTTCCAGTTTCTTTGCATATCCTCTTCCCACGCGCCAGAAATCCGTCAGAGGGCGATGCTCCCACAACTGATCCCGATAGGATTGTTCGTCCAATTCTGCGATTCGCACACCACTTGCATCGGGTTCGGTATGCTTTGCTCCAATATCCATAGCTATTTTACACAGATACAGATTCGTCCCGATTCCCGCCGTCGCCGTAATCCCAGTCTGCTCATACACTCTCTGAATCATTTCTGCCGCCAGTTCCCGCGGTGTCTTTTTGTACACATGCAGATAATGCGTGATATCAAAAAATACCTCATCAATGGAATAGACATGCATATCTTCAGGCGCAATATACTGCATATAAATCTGATAAATCCTTGTACTGTACTCCATGTATAAAGCCATACGTGGCGGCGCCACCAGATAATCCAACGCCAGATCCGGATTTTTCTGTAATTGACCGTCATCCCAGGACTGACCGATAAAACGATGTCCCGTGGCCCGGCGCTGCCGCCCTGTATTAATCTCCCGCACACGCTGCACAACCTCAAATAGCCGAGCTCTCCCCGGAATTTCATACTTTTTCAGAGAAGGCGAAACAGCCAGACAGATGGTTTTCTCTGTCCGGCTCTTATCTGCCACTACTAAATTGGTTGTCATTGGATTTAATCCACGCTCCCGGCATTCCACGGAAGCATAAAATGATTTCAGGTCAATTGCCAAATAAATATGACCACTATGCGTTTCAGAAGTCATACACTCACCGTCCTTTATTCACTAACTTTATCAACACGGTTGCACAGGCTTCCAATGAGTTTCAGAAGCCTTACACGCACCATCCTTTATTCACTTCTGCTCTCTGCTTCTTTCTCTTTCTGCCATTCCCATTCCTCCCGATGAATTTTTGCAACAATGAAAGCAAATACAAACAGGAAAAAAGAAACAATTAAAATGATAATCGTAAGCTTTATCTTTTCTCCCATCGTTGCCCCACCAAATAGATTACCCGTAGGACGGAATATATCTGCAAGCATATAAATCCCAAATGTAGCAACAATTATAATTCCCTGCATTACCGGATTAGATTTTCTGAAATTTCTTTCCGGCAGATTACGATCCATATAGCACATACAACCACATAGAATAGCTGAAATACTCCATGAAAAAATTGTTGTCATGTTTAATTTTGGAAGAAATGTGCTGCTCGTTATAAAAGGAACCATAAGAAAAAACATAAATAACAATCTTAAAATAGAGCATACTACTTCAAATCCCATCAACTGCCTCTGACCTATCGATGCGATCAACATTTTATCCGTTTCCTCTTTATAATGCTCAGATGCAATTCGCTTTCCAGCCAGCAATTCACCGATGGAAATATCCAGTTCTCGGCACACATCTTCCAAAATGCTTACATCCGGAAAAGATTTTCCATTTTCCCATTTTGATACAGCACGATCTGTCACATGCAGCCGCTCTCCAAGTTCACGCTGCGTCAGCCCTTTTTCTTTTCGGCATTCTGCAATAAATCTGCCAATCTGTCTGTTATCCATTTACAGCCATTCCTCTCTATTACCCACAAATTTGTTTTTGACTGCCCTAACTATATCATATTGGCTTCTTTTTTGCACTCTACACCTGGTTGATATCCAGTTTTTTACTCCATCAGATCTTCCGGCATACATCCAAGACTGTCCGACAAGGCCAGCACCGATTCTGCTGCCGCCTTATTAATACTTTTCTGGCGCTGCTCATACTGCTGAATCGCCCGCAGAGAAACACCTGATTTTTCAGAAAGCAAGCGCTGGCTATACGCACGCATTCTTCGATAAAAGGCCAGATTTGTCTCCTTCGTATTTGTTTCCTGTATCTCAATATACAGCTCCTGTACAAAACTGTCATCATCCTTATCATGATAGATCACATAATAATCCGTCAGCTTTGCACATGGTCTGTGTTTTAAAATTTCTCGAAATTCTGTCCCTGTCTTCCACTGTGCATAGGCAAGTATCCGCCCATACCAGTACTCTGATGTGCGATTTGTTCGCACTGTCTGCTCTGGAAGTTCCTCTCTCAGTCCCATCACATAATAAGTCTCGATCACCAGCTCCTGCCCTGACATTCCCGACACATATTTTGGATTTCCATGTCCGAATTCCCTTGCGATTCCACTGGCTTCAAATAATTGAAAAAATTCATCCGGATCCCGATGCAGATCATTTACCACATAATCTACCAGATTCGCCATATTACACATGGCGTCTTCTATATACAGCTCACTATAAGCATTCTGTTCTCTCACGCTTCCATTTCCTCCCTTATTTTTCCCAGATCAACTACAGTAATTCATTTTCATTTGAATTATTCTTCCTACTTCTACTATATAATCAGCAAATCGTATCAAACCTTTTCTCATTCTTTTACTTCCCACTGTCGTTTCGATCACGCACAATATCCCGCATGTATCTTCCTGAAACATCTGGTTTCTGCCTCAGTTCCTGATACATATTCCGCAAGGCCTGATCCCGCTGCAGCCGCTTCATATAATATTCTTTCCAGTCTACGACCTCATATCCCTGAAATTCCAATGCGGCCGCTGCCCGCTGGCTTTTGATCACGATCTGCTCTCCCACAGCCCCCAGCTTCAATGCCTGCTGCAGCTGCATCAGTGAAATCCGGTCATTCAGGAAATCCTTTACAAAAGAAAAATAAGAATCATCCGCACGATATCCAATCACCAGATCCGCCGTCTCCAGACTCATCAGATAACGGCTCTGCAAAAAATGTGCACTTGCTCTGGCATTCTCTGTATCCAGATTCAGCTTTCGATTCGATAACAACACACTGATCCAGATCAGCAATGCTTCCTCTGACTCGCCTTTCAAGTGAAATACACGCATTCCATCCGTTTCCAGACAATAACGGTTCAAAATACCATCTTTCTCCCGGGGACAGGCCCACTCTCTGGCCAGCTCCGCGGATTCCGAACAGTAAAATCCCTGCCCATAATCATTATTCTTCTTTCCATATAATACATCCGGCTTTTGAACCACTAAACCGGATCCATGATACAATGTCAGCTTTTTCATGATTTTTCCTCACTCATCAGTTTATCTTAATTTTGATCAATACTATGGAAGCGATAAATCCTTCCCATGCAAATGTGCATTGTTTCACGAAATGCTTTTGTTTATAAAATTTCAACATCATTTTCGTTAATCAAAAGTGACTCCTTAGAGATATTTGTATTATATCTCCAAAGAGTCACTTTATCAAGTGCTATTTTTCATTCCTACTTTACCTGATGACTGATTTCATATCAGAAACTATCTTTACAAGTATCTTTTCTTTGTATTAGAATAAGTACAATAAAATAAGGGGAACCAAAAGAATATTATTATGGAAATAAAAAATTTATGTACTGCTCAGCCGGCAGTGGAAACGCAGGACATGATCTGCTATCACCCGGAGAGCAATACATTTGAAAAAAAAGAAAAGATCATTCTTCATGAAAATCTGCTATCCGTTTATATTAATGAAGATCTGGCATTAAAACTAGTCTGTACCATTCAGGATCTGCCGGAACTGGTGCTTGGACATCTGTATACAGAAGGCCGGATTCAGGGGATCGAAGACATTCACAGCATTTACATCTGCCGTGACGGAATTCGTGCCCGGGTTCTGACCACACGGCCGCTCGGCGAAATTAAAAAGCCGATAGAAGTCCGTGCCTGTGACTGTGGCGAAGAAGGTATGCTTGGACGCGACCTGCTTTCCGAACAGGATGAGACGGAAACAGTCTCTGTTCTTTCAGACTTTGATTTTGACTATCATCAGGCACTGGATCTCATTCAGGCCTTCCGCAAAGGTGCGCCTCTCCATCAGAAAACGCACGGCATTCACAGCTGTTTCCTAATGTATGAGGGCGAAATCCGCTATCTGTGTGAAGACATCGGACGGCATAATGCCCTGGATAAAGCTATCGGTAAAGCGCTGATCGACGAACTTGACCTGACAAAATGCGTCCTTTTTTCCAGCGGGCGTATTCCGGACGATATGATGGAAAAAGTGATCCGTTCCAGAGTGCCGGTTTTAGTCAGTAATGGTGCTCCCACCGACCGCGCAGTTGCACTTGCAAGAAAATATCATGTGACGTTAATCTGCAGCGCACACACAGACGCTATGGATATTTTTTCATCCAAAGAGTTCTGGGAAGACTAACACTATTAGTTGATATAAAAAGTTAATCTATATAGCAGCAACTATAAACACAGGTCACCTAAATATCTGCTAACTATATGAGTCTTATATACAAACATATTTCTTATATAGTTCCAGATCAATATCTTTGAACACATTGAAAATCACACGCTCAATGCCACAGTTTTCATGCTGTGCAAAAAACTGCTCTGTGGTTTCCACTGCAATCTGTGCCGCAATGTCGTTTGGGAAATGAAATTCTCCCGTAGAAATGCAGCAAAATGCCACACTGTTGATTTCATGCTCCATACAGCATTGCAGTACATTGTGATAGCAGTTTCGCAAATCTTCTTTTAAAGCATCCGTCAATCTGCCATACACAATCGGTCCCACTGTATGAATGACATATTCACAAGGCAGATTATATGCTGATGTCAGCGTAGCCGTTCCCGTCGGTTCCTCATACTGTCTGCCAAAGCGGATTCTTCTCTGGTTCATAATGTGATTACATTCATTTCGAAGCTGCACCCCTGCCGCACTGTGAATTGCATTATCAATGCAGCGATGACATGACACAAAGCAGCCAAGCATCTGAGAATTAGCCGCATTTACAATTGCGCCAACTTGCAGACGGGTGATATCCCCTTGCCAAATAGACATTTTATTCGCAAATGGACGCTGACTTCCATACGCATCCTTTACCGTTGGAATATCCGCCAGTGTCACAATTCCTTTTTCTTTTGCTTCTTCCTGCAAAAACACATCCTGAACTTCCAGAAAATCGTCCGAAATACTTCGCGGCATACGGACATTCATCAGAGAACGTACTGCATTTCGTTTTTCTGTTTCCGAATTTCCCACTTGCAAATTTTTGTACTGAATAGAATCCGCTTTTAATGCATCCAGTAAAAAATCCAGCCGCTCTGATTGAATTTCTTTTTTCTCTCTATCTTCCATATGTCAGCTCCTTCCTTCTACTAAAAACACAGCTGCTTTAATATCATTCTTTTCTATATTTATATGACCGTTTCTAAAATATCCGGAATACTTTTTGCCATATCCGCATTAATTCCAACTTCCCGCTCCGCACAGCTTTCCTGCACAACCGCTTCATTCAGATTCAATCTCACCATAGCACATTGTCTGTGTTCACGCACCATTTTTTCAAAAGGAAACCGTATGATCATCGGCGTATTAAATCCCGTTCCACAGTCAATCAGACAGATTTTTTTACCCGATTTCAACTCTTCTCTCAAAAATTTCTGAAACCGTTCATCTGCATCATACCATGCTTCATCTTCCACAAAATGCTGATCAATGCGCAAATTCATGTTCATTTTTCCACCGCACACCGGGCACTTCGGAACCATATAGGATGGCACTTTGCAATCCCGTCTCGCCTGATCCATCTGCCGAAATCGTGTAACCGCATCATAAGTTTTGGCATGACATCCTTTTGCACACTGAATATGAAAATAATCTCCCTGTGTACAGAAAATCTGCTCCGCCGGATACCCTGCTTTTTCCATCTGACCATCCGCATTTGTACTCAGACAAAAGGATTTTTTTTCCTGCGCCAGCGCAATTAACTGCCGATACAATCCTGTCACATCCAGATCAATACCGCCTGCAATCGCCTGCCGTGACCAGTAACCCCAGTAAGATTCCTCATCTGGATACGGATAAAAACCGGCACTGTACATGTCCTGCATATAAGGTCCCGCACCATATTTTTCCATAAATTCACCAAAGTTTTCTTTGAAAAAATCGCCACCGTACTGCGCGCCTGCCGCTGTTGACATTCCTGCACCAAGTCCAAATAAAATATAATCGGCTTCCCGGATCAGCTTTGCTGCTTTTTTGATCTGTTCCTCATACGGTTCTGTTTGAAAAATATAATCCCTCGCCGGGACACCACTCATAAACGTTCTCACCTTGATTCACCTCTTTCATGCTTCACATCCTCTATAAAAAATGTGTCTACGATTTCGTGCCACGATTTCAATTTCTTTTTCTCGTTATAACCTTGTTAGTTACATCTCATATCTGCATATTATCACGCGTTCATTGTAATGTCAACAGTTACATTTTAAAACTTGTTATTAACGACAAAAAGACGGGATCTCACAACCATGAAATCTCGTCTTCTCTGTTTCCTTTATTATTTTCCGCTGTATTTACTTTTCCTGCGCCAGATAGTTCGCCAAATCCTCTCTGACATCCTCCAGCGTAATAGACTGCAGTTCCCGCTCCATCGCCTTCTGCACCCGCTCCAGTTTTTCATCCAGCACATGATGAATGTTTCTTCCAACCGGGCAGGCCGTATTCGGATTCTCATGGAAATGAAAGAGTTGATTTTCTTCCACACACTCCACCGCACGATAAATATCCAGAAATGTGATCTCAGATAACGGCTTTGCGATGGTTGTTCCGCCGGTTCCGCGCGCCACTTCAATAAGTCCTGCTGCCTTGAGCTGTCCTAATATTTTTCGAATGATAACAGGATTCACATTTGTACTTCCTGCAATAAAATCACTGGTTACTTTATAATCATCTTTGAATGTATCCACACAGGCAAAAATATGAATTGCCAGCGTAAACCTGCTTGAAATCTGCATTTTTCTACCAACCTTATCTATCTAATAATTACACTATAGTAAAAAAGCAGAATTTTTGCAACCTTATTTCTTACAAGCAGCTTTTATTTCCGCTTCGGTGCAGCCTTTTCTCTCACCCAGAAAATACTCAATGCCAGCACCAGCACTTCCACCACCGGCATTACCCACCACAGACTTTCCGGCGCAAACCAGATCGGGAATCCCAAAATAAAAATCGTACTGAGCACAATATTCCGCAATAATGAAATGCACAGTGAACGTTTCGCCTGAAGGATCGACTGCAGGTAATATCCCGTCAACACATTCAACGCCATCGGTAAAAACGCCCAGAAATAATGGCGGATTCCCACTCTTGCAAGTGCCAGAATCTCCCCTTCCGGTTTCAGGAAAATACCGCAGACCAGTTCCGGGAATAAAATTCCGCTTAAGGAAAATACCACACCAAGAATCGCAATCGTAAGAAAGGACATCTTTTTTATCGCACGGATTCGTTCGGTATTTCCCGCACCAAAGTTTGTGGAAATTACCGGATGAATCGCCTGGCCCACACCGGTAAACAATGAATTGAACAGGATCACGCAGTTTGAAACCACACTATACACAGATAATGCCGATGCTCCACAATATTTCAAAATCTGTACATTAAAAAGCAACACGATAAATCCATTTGCGAACTCATTGAAAAAGCTTGGAATTCCATTCGCAACGATCACCCCAATGCCTTTCAGAATATGCCCCGGTCTCACAAATTTCATTTCATTTTTCTTGCTGAGGAAATGACTTCCTCCAATCAGCACCTGAAGTACCATTCCCAGCGCGGACGCAAAAGCAGCTCCCGCAATTCCCATCTGCAATGGGAATACAAACACAATATCCAGAATAAGATTTAAAATGCCACCACAAATCACCCCAGCCATGGCTCGATTCGGATCATGATCCGCACGAATAAAAATGGCAACAAAGTTTGAAAATACTGCTGCCGGCAAAAACAGATTAATCTTTTTCATATATGCCATTGCATAAGGGAACAGCGTATCATTTGCACCCATCAGCCGCAATAACGGTTCCATCGCCGCTACATACACTATCCACAATAATGCGGTAATTGCAATCATACAAATCAGTGACAGGGCAAAATACTGATTGGCCTTTTTCTTCTCTCCTGCGCCACGATGTACATTCATCTGTACCGATCCGCCGACACCAAATAAAATGCCGGTTGCCATCAAAATACAGAGCAGCGGCGTTGTGATACTCAGGGCTTCCAGCGCATCCGCACCGACGCCTTTGCCGATTACCACTGCATCGGTCAGCGTATATACCGACATGACCATGGCAC
>CAVAFS010000279.1:0-2894 GCA_963587975.1 Bulleidia sp.
TTTCTGAACAGAATGTCCCAGATTCATGCCCCGATAACCATAAGGTCTGTTTGTATAATCCTCTTCTTCTCCAGTCAGCGCTGTTGGCACGGAATAATCTCCCAGTTCCAGCATAAAAGTAGAAAAAATTACCAGCTCCGAACAGGTTCCATCGTTGTAGCCCAGATACTGCACCTGCTCTTTCTGCTCATCCGTTGCTTCCAAAATTGGGATAATAAGCCGGTCATTCTGTGCCTCATCCCAGTACATCAGTGTCATATGCTGCTTCAGATCCACTGTATCATCCAATCCTTCATACAACCGAATGTTTTCCTCAAACTTTTCCACCTGACGATCAAAAGAATCTGTCGATATCGGAAACTCCATCTCATAGACCTGCTGCACATCCGGGATTTTTATCCGTGCTTCCGAAAAATCCAGATTTTTGTATTCTGATTCAAAATTTTCCGCCTGCTTGCGTGCTTCCTCTATAGTCACTAAATTGTCCTGTGAAACAGTTTCTGTTTTTTCCGCTTTATCTGTTTTTCCAGATTCACAGCCGGATAATACGGTTACCGCAAGCATTGTTCCAAGCATCAAAGCCCCAAGTATCTGTTTTTTGTATCTCATAACACCGCCCCTTTCCTTTATCATTTGTTATTACCTCCCCGCCTGATATTTTTTTGCTGCAAACATACATCCCACGATCAGTCCCACACAGCTTCCTGCCAGATACAGATAGGATCCCCAGATTGGAAATACCTGCGCCCGCAGATATTTTTCATAATGAAGCCAAGGAATTGCATTTGCCATCGGAAACAACCACATCCACGCTGCATTTGCGGAACAGCTCACGGTTCCCAGCACGATCAAAATCCCATCCACCAATACGCCTGCAAACTTCTGATTACACAATGCTGCAAACAGCAAAATCATTGCCAGCAGGAAAAAATAGAGGAACAACAGCAAAATTGTATGCAGCACCGCAGTGGAAAACAGCATCTGCTGATACAAATTTTCCGGAAGTAACTGCAAAATGTAATCGCCTGTCCGTTCTGGGAAAGTACTGGAATAATAAGTTACCGCTTCACTGAATCGCATCTGCCAGACACCTTTTCCACTCATCATAATGCAGGAGGATACAAGTAGAAAAACTACCAGAAATACCACTGCTTCCAGTGCAAATAAAATCTGTCCCCATATCCACGTTTTCTTAGTGCAGCGCATTTGATACAAAAAATCAATGCCACCCTTTTGTGGGAAATCAGATAACATCACCAGAAACAATGCTGGCAAAATCAACACAATCGCTCCGGAATTTCCCAATGCCACAAAGGCTTCCAGAATCGTTACCGGTTCCCCCATACGAACTGCACAATCCTGCAGCGTCACAATGATCTGCATATGTATAAACACCAGCATCACGCCAAGAATGATCAGACGGCTGCTGCGCATCCAGCGCTGAAATTCCACCCTGCTGATGTGAAATATTGCTCTTATATTTTTACTTTCTGTGTTTCTCCCCATCATCTTTTTCTACCTCCCGCCAGACAACTTCTTTATGTGTCAGGTAATCAATATTTTTTCATCACTCAACGGTATAATATACAGCACCGGAAATCATATCGACATAAACGATCAGCTCCTGATCTTTTATCTTGTTTACACCGCGAAACTTCCAGAATGGATAATAAATCGATTGATTATCTTCCACGTCCGAATGATATTTCGCATATCCAATCCCAACATCATGCACTTCTAATTTCAGAAAAGATGCCAGCTTCTGACTCATAATATCTACCGCCTGCTTAATTCCTACCATATTGTTGTCCTGATACAGCACATGAATCTGATCAACTTCTCCATTGCCAAGAAAAGTAGAAATGCCTTCTGCATCAACCACATATGATCTTTTTCTTGGATATTCAATCAAATATCCGTCATAGGTATTTGCAATTGCAACATCTTCCTTACAATTTTGATACAAAAATGGCATATTCTCATACCAATCCCGAATACTAAATTCATAACAGTAAGTATCTGCATCCATGCGGAACACACGGACTTTCGGCACATCCAGCGTCACGCCTTTTACCTTCGGTTGTAGAAGCCCTGTCTCAAAATACGCTTTTGTCTGCTCTGCACTCTCACCAATCCTTCGATCACCGTCAATCAGAGGATACGACGTATCTTTTAATTCAGATACTTTTCCTTCCTGAATCAACTCTAACGTATTTCCGATCACAATATCGTTATATGCATCTTCCTCTGTTTGAAGATGGTTTCTTATTTTTCCATCGCTCATCTGTGTAATTCCTTCGGTGCATGATACCAGTGCATAGCAGTCTGCGCGGTCAATAAATGCCCCCGTATCAAATGTTTCATCCTGCAGATACTCCTTCATCAATGGCCAGCACTCCGGATATTCCTTGCTCTCATCTACGTTTTCCATTGTCCGCACTTCTGCATCCATATCAACTTCTGACCGTTTGTCAATACTCACCAGCCAGTCGTCTATCATATTCCAACATTCCTGCGCGGTCATCTGATTATAGGTTGTATAAAATACACTCAATGTCTTGGCTTTATCCGGGAATTCTTCAAAAGTACAGTCCTCTGTAAAATGAATATTCGGATAGGACAAGTTCTGAATCTCCTGTATTTCCTGCTCATAGTGATTTGGATATTCTGTTATTGCAATTCTGTTGTCTACGATTTTTTCCTGATACTTTTCCTCAGAAAAATTTATTTTTTTCGTCTCCGTCTCTGCGCTCTGTGACTGCTGTTTCTTGTCTTCCTGCTGATTTTTCGGATTTCCACATCCACATAATACAAATAGTAAAAGGAGTAATCCCACCGTTAATCCGCCTAATAATGTCTGTTTGATCGTACTTTTTTCTGTCATAGTAATTCCC
>CAVAFS010000280.1:0-2789 GCA_963587975.1 Bulleidia sp.
TCCTTATCCTGTGTATTCCCTTATCTTATCCTACCCTAACTTTATTTTCTAATATTTATCCTACTTTTTAACCCGGATAGCTGCCACAGCACAATCATCTGCTGCCTTCTGCGCTCTCTCCTCTAAATCTGCCGGAATCTCCTCATGAAGGATATCGATACAATGCTCGTCATAATTTCTTTTAAAAATATCCGGATACAAATCTTCACAAATTCCACAACGAATACAATAATCTGCGATCTCAAGTCTCATACTTAGCACGCTCCTTTCACATATGCTGCTGCACTGTCACCAGCCAGTAAACCGGTCGGCATGGAACCAAATACCGTTCCGCCTGCATTTACCGGTGGATTTCCATACAGACTTCCGGTTACCATATCACCTGCGCCATACAGACCCGGGATTGGCTGATTGTTGCTGTCAATAATATTTGCATTTTCATCGATCAGAAGTCCGCCCATAGTATTGTAACCGCCAGTAAAGATTCGGAAGCAGTAAATATGTCCGCTTTCCTCCCGCACAGCTCTCATACAGGAAGGATCTGTCTTGAAGTCCTCATCATAACCAAGTTCTACTGCTTTATTATATTTTGCGATGGTTTTCTTTAATTCTGTCTCATTGATTCCCATGTACTCTGCTACTTCATGAACGGTATCAAAATGACAGATATGTTTGTTGCCGGCTGCAATTGCTGCATCCATCTGCGCACGGATATTCTCAATCTTCATTCCCTTGAAAATGAAATATACATATCTCTCATCGACACCATCTTCCAGTGCCTTTGCAGTATCCTCATCCATAAGCATATAGCCGCACATATTCGGCTGATTGCTGTATGCTGCTGACATTGCGGTATGCTGATTGGACATTTCCTCATTAATGAAACGTTTTCCGTTCTCATTGACCCGAAGGTACGGCTGTTCTACCACGATCTTGATCTGATTTGCCGCAAACCACGGAGTATTCGGTCCGATACGGATGCATGGATTCGGAACCTCAGGATCTGCACTAATGGCAAAGCCACCTTTTTTACCACCAACGGCCCAGACCGCTTTCTGACCATCTCCATCCTGACAGCTGTCCGGGAATGTCTTGATGACCTGAGTCCCTTCTTTATATACTTCCTCGAATTTTGTATGTACGATACCTTCTTCTTTCATCATTTCAAGATCTGCACTGATACCACCGGAAGCAACAACCAAAGCTTTGCACTTGATTTCAATTTTCTCTCCGTCTTTATCGTAAGCAACTGCACCGGTTACTTTTCCGCTCTCATCACGGATGATCTCTTTGATTGGAGTCTGGAAATAGAACTCCACGCCCTTTTTCTCCAATGCAAAACGCATACGCAAAAGCGCCAATGCCATGGCATGTCCCTGTCCACGTCCATTCAGGAAATAAATATCCCCGACATCCAAGCCATTTGCATGTCCCATGGTATAGCCGCGCTGTGTTCCATACTCTGCCGGATCACGTTTTACAACCATAGGAGCTTCAATTTTTAACTCCTCAAGGAAGATTTTCGGAAACTCAGAAGAGTATTTTAGGACTTTACTGATCAATCCCATATTTGCATTGTAATTGGAAAATCTTGCAAGCACTTCATATGCACTCTTCTGTGCCTCCGGTGTGTCCGGTGTGGAACAAAAGCACATCGGACAGTTGGAAACTGCACCTCCCTGTGCCGGATATTTTTCAAATACCGCGATTTTCAATCCACCTGCGTTTGCCAGTTTGTAGGCAGCACCCATACCGGCTACACCACTCCCCATAACAGCAACATCAACTTCTACTGTTTTACTCATACCAGTTCTCCTCTCGTCTGAAACTATTTTTTATCAGGAAAACATTCTGCGATATTTTTGTCCGTCCATTTCATTGGAAAGATTTTCTGTCGCACAAACAAACATCCTGCAAATCTGTTTTCCTCTCGTTACTGAAAGTCTAACAAATTACAGGATGTTTTTCGTCACCAAAAAAGCACTGTTTTGTCTGTTTTTTTCTCTTCAAATGTGCATAGTGGACACTAACGGTTTTTCCATGCCAGATACTGATCCACAAGTTCTCCCATGACCATCTGTTTCTTCATTTCCGTATCCTTTAAATCCACCTGCCAGGTGTCCTCCACAAACTGAACCGCCTTACGGATCGTATTGCGGTGCAGATACATCTGCTCTGCCGCATGGGTCGCATTACAGTCGCATTGCAGATACATCAGGATCTGGCTGCAATAACGCGTCTGATTCTGCCTGTCATACTCCTGCAGTTTCCGGTACAGTCCCATTTTCAGATGTTCCAACGGCATTTTCTCTTCCATGCTGGCAAACAGGTCAAAATAGTAATACTCTGCATACCGGCAGACACTACGCGCTTCTTTTTTGCCAAAGTCCAGTGCCGCCTGCGCCTGATGAAAAGCTGCCGGAAGTCCCATGATCTGATAAAATTCATTGCTGACGCCAAACCGATAACTGTAATTGTCCAACACATGGCTCAGATTTGTTTCTTCCTGCCGGCTGAATCCGTTCCATGATCTGCTGCCTGTTTTCATGATCTTCAGCATACAGATCTTATCTTCATATAAAAACGGCCGCACATCCCACATGGCCTGGGCGATCTGCCGGGCAAGAAATGGCAATGGCACATTTTCCATCTCATCAAATTCCAGAACGCCAAGAGCAAAGCAGCCCTCCGCTTCCAGTCCTTCAATGTTTTTCAACTGCTCTGATAACTGTTCCGGAGAAATACCGGAAGGCTTCATCAGATTCAGAAGCAAGGTTTCATACAGCATC
>CAVAFS010000280.1:2799-4957 GCA_963587975.1 Bulleidia sp.
TATAACCATAACCGAGAATATTTCCATCTGCTGCAAATGCCATGTACACATTTTGCAATTCCTGATTTTCCACCGCAGGCGCAACAATCAACGGCTGCTTCTCCAGTTTTGAAAAAATATGTTGCTGCCGCACAAGCGACATTGTATAGGCATTAGTATATCCGTTGCGGATCGTCTCCTGGAAATGTGTCTCAATTGCCGGAAGTACACTGGTATACGCCAACACATTAAAACAGGGGTCAAAGACGATCATCGGATATTCCAGTATCTCTGCGCTCAAATCCAGCATTTCCTGCACATTTTTCCCTTCCAGCGCTGCAATATGCATCCTCTTATCCCACTCTGTCAGAAAACGAAAAACATTGATCATCCTGTTCAGCACATAAGGTACTCCATATTTCCCCGATACCAGAATCACACCAGCCGGAATCTGTGTCAGTTCTTTTTCCGCACAGCTGCAATCCGCTGAAGCCAGAATCGCCATACCTGTATGCAACGAGTTTATATCCTCCAGTATTTCTGACAGTTTTGCAACATACAGATACTGATAATCCTCGTCTTTATGAAAAATCTCATCACTCTTTTTTAATTTATTTTCCTGAAAAATCTCATTTTTCCAGTACTGCTGTGCCCCCAGAAAATACCGTACATTGCCTGGCTCTTTTACTGTCACGGGATCCAGATCCCGAATAAAATAGAGTAATAATTCTAATGTAATCTCCATCTGGAATTTCCCCCTTTATCCCATCTTCGACTTCCACTGTATTTCTTATTCTCTCTCTGCCCTATCGTAATCATCCAGAAAATGATGTTTCACACCACCCTGTTTATAGGCAATGACTGTACTTAAGTTGACATTCTCCACACTCTTGAAAATATTAGATTCCACGAACGGATTCGTTTCTTTCAGCTGACGGATCAGATTTTTCACTTCCACACGTTTTGATGTATTTTCGCCGCCACAGGTGCTACAGGTATCGGTAAACTTGCATGCACACTGGATAAAATGCAGATCATTACTGTCACGCCATTTCTTAATATCATCCTCACGGATCAGATACATCGGGCGGATCAGCTCCATACCCTCAAAGTTTGTGCTGTGTAGCTTTGGCATCATGGTCTGCATCTGGGCTCCGTAGAGCATCCCCATCAGAATGGTTTCAATAACATCATCATAATGATGACCTAAGGCAATCTTGTTGCAGCCAAGCTCTTTTGCCTTGTTATATAGATGTCCGCGACGCATTCTCGCGCACAGATAACACGGTGATTTTTCTATATTAAATACCGCATCAAAAATATCCGATTCAAAAACTGTGATCGGAATATTCATTTTCTTTGCATTTGCCTCAATGATCTGTCTGTTTGCCGGACTGTATCCCGGATCCATAACCAGAAATACCACTTCAAAATCAAATTTATTGTGGCGTTTCAACTCCTGGAAAAGCTTTGCCATCAGCATGGAATCTTTTCCGCCGGAGATACAGACAGCAATCTTGTCCCCCTCTTTCACCAGCTCATACTCACGCACCGCACGGGTAAAACGACACCAGATAGTTTTCCGGAACTTTTTTCGGATACTCTGCTCGATCTCCACGTACTCCGGAGTCTCTTCCTCGTTTCTGGCTTCTTCTTTCTGTTTCATGGACTCCATCAGCCAGGACAGATAACCACCATTCAGGCTTTTTGCATCCACACCGGCTTCCTTTAGCGCTTCTGCTGCCGGAACACTCATCTCACCTTTCTGGCAGTAAACAACAACTTTCTTATTTTTATCAATTTCCTGTGATTCCTGCAGTTTTTCTGCACTCAAAGCCACACTGCCCGGAATCACACCGTAGGAACGTGCGCGCTCATCCCGGATATCAACCAGCTGATAGCTGTCTTCCGGCATTGCAAACAGTTCCTGCACAGTCAACTGTATTTCTTCCATAGGTTCTCCATTTCTTTATCACTATCATGCTCCATTTTTACTCGCAGTCATATCCATTCTATCTGAATTTCTGCACGGAAAAAAGAGACCGAATATCTGCATTTCCTCACACTTACTTTGTAAAAGAAAACATCATTTCTATTGCGGTAACTCCGTCAGGTCTTTTGTGATCTCACCAGCAATGATCAGCCCGACTACCGACGGTACAAACGCAAGGCTTCCCGG
>CAVAFS010000281.1:0-4760 GCA_963587975.1 Bulleidia sp.
CAGAAACTGGGAGATTTCCCGGAAATCCTGCGGGAGCAGACGTTTTCGGGTATTCAGTACTGGATGCCAAATATGAAGGAATTGAAAACAGAGTATTTGTACCTGTGTGATGGCAGTTCTGTTTTGAATATGAATGTGGGGTATTTTATAGAGAATACTGTCTGTATGCTTGTAATTTTTTCGCAGAAAGAAGAGGAAAAAGAGCAGCAGGAAATGATGCGGAAATGGAAAAAGTTTCATGAAAATCTTATTTTTATAAAAACGGAAAAAACAGTGCCGGAAGTCATGAATGATCTGGTGGAAATTTTTTACCGACTGGTTGAGTGGGACAAAAACATGCACATTGCAGCGCTGGAAGGAAAAGAAGTACAGGAGCTGATCGATATCAGTGAGCCGGTTTTGGAATATCCGATGATCGTATTTGATGCAAGTTTTGATGTACTGGCCTACACCAGACACTGTGAGTCTCATTATGAAACGTTCTGGGAAACAGTGCAGCAGGGGTATACGGATGCACATACCATGGAACAGTTGAAGAAAAAACAGATTTTTTCCCAGATACGGGAGGGGGAGATGCTGATCGCGCCAGCGGCGGAAGAAGCCGGTACAAATATTTATCTGCAGTTTTTCAGTGGACAGACACTATTGGGATATACTTCTTTTTTCTGTGGGGATGAGACACCGGAGAATGGATATCTGGATCTGGTTCGGATGTTTATGAAAAATATGTCTTTCTATCTGCAGCGAAATTATGAAAACCAGAGACATGGACGGATGATGTATGAAACGTTTCTGGCAAATTTACTGGGAACTGCGGAAATTCCGGAGGATCGCATTACGGAACAGGTAAATATGATCGATGGACTGGAGGAAAACGGTTATTTTGCATTGGGGATTCTTGATTTTTTCAATCAGGAAAATGTGCCGTTGAAGTTTCTGGCGCGTCTATTGGAGCGGCAGTCCTGGGAGATTAAGCCGTTTTTGTATGAGAAACATATCTGTCTGCTGAAATACAGTAAAGTACCGCTGCATCAGGAAGTGTTTTTCAATGAAAAAGAGCTGGGGATTTTGCGGCAGCTTTTGGAGCAGTATCAGTACCGCATTGGAATTAGCAATATTTTTAATGAATTGAAATGTCTGCGGGATGCGTATACACAGGCGGTATTTACGCTGTCGTGGAATGAGAATGTTTCGCAAAAAACGAAGGAGCAAGTGATTTATCAGTATAAAGATGTGGTGATGTATCATCTGTTTTCAAGAATGGAAGATGAGATGAATCCGTTATCCATGCAGTCGGAATTTTATCGGGAACTGGCAAAGTATGACCGTGAGCATCACAGCGCGTATGGAAAAACAGTACTGTGTTATCTGAAAAATGACTGCAGTGCAACTCGCACAGCGGCAGAACTTGGGATTCATCGAAATACCGTGCGAAATATGATTTTGTCAGTAGAAGAAATGTATGGAATTTCGCTGGATGATGCGGAGGAAAAAATGCGGTATGTATTATCGGAGCAGATAGAACAATACGTTGTTTCAAAAAATGAGAGATAAAAGTGGCATAAAGGGTAAATGGAAAAAAATGTCTGCATGTTGATACAGCCCGAGTGCAAAATGCACAATTGTATTCTGGAAAATACATATAATTTATGCCAGATGAAAGGTTAAATTAAAAAGCGTTATTGATAAAATCTCCTTAACAGGTGTTTGAAAAGAGCAACAGGTGAAGGAGGTTTTATTTTTATGAGGTTAAAAACAGATCTGGTAATCATGGGAAGTGGTATGGCAGGAATTTCTGCAGCAGATGCAGCCCTTGCCCGTGGAAAAAAAGTAATGGTATTTGAGAAGAAACCGTATCAGGGCGGTGCAGTTTCCAACTGTCCGATCGCGTATTTAAGTATTCGAAATGACAAGGATTTTCAGAATGCAGCGTTTCATTTGCTGTATGAGTATTCCAATTATAATGCAAATCCGTCTGTTATCCGTCAGTATGTAAACAATTCATGGAGAACAAAGGAGTATATCGAGCGTCTTGGAATCAAAATGATTCCGACACAGAAACTGGAGCTTGAGGATATCGGAAATCCGAAATACGCAGATGGATTTCCACCAGCCATCATGGCACATGGTGATTTTTATCTGGTTCCGGGTCGTGGAAAAGGACACGGCGGTGCGCTGATCTGTCTGAATGCCATGAAAGATATCATCAAACGTGGTGGACAGTACATGCTGAATACACCGATCACAGATATTCTGGTGGACGAGAACGGAAAAGTAAACGGGGTAAAAGCTGTAAATAATGAAACAAAAGAAGAAATCGAAGTGGAATGTGAAGCAGTCATCATTGCCAGCGGCGGAATTATGGAAGACCGTGAGATGATGAAGAAATACACAGGATTTACATTTACTGATTATAACTGTTCTGGTGATGGAAATGTATTATTCAACTGCTATCCGAACTCCGGCCAGACCGGTGACGGACAGAAACTGGCATGGAAACTTGGCGGTGCACAGAGCGCGATCGCAGTATCCGGACATAATCTGGTTCCAGGACCGGGTATCGTGGCAAGTTCCCCATGGATCGTATATAACGAGACACGTACCATTCAGGAGCAGCCGTATCTCTGGGTAAACAAAAACGGCGAGCGTTTCATTGATGAGAGTATTTCCAACAACCACATGGCCATCAGTACCGGTATTTCCAACCAGCCGAACGGCGAGAGTTATATCGTATTTGATGAGGATACCCGCCGTCATCTGGAAGAAGATGGTGTGGATTATATGTATTTCATTTTCCCGGTAGAAAAACTGACTGATATTCCGGGACAGTTCAAGACACTGATCAACGAAAAAGGCAACAAACATGTATTTATGACAGATACTATCGAGGAGCTGTGTGCACAGTCAGGAATCGATCAGGCAGGATTAGAGGAAACACTGGATCGTTACAACGGATATTGTGACAACGGCGAGGATGAAGAGTTCGGAAAAAATGCAAAATATCTCCGCCCGGTACGTAAAGGTCCGTTCTATGCAATGCGTGTATTCTGTGCAGGTTATGACACCATTGGCGGTATCAAAGTAAACGGAAAAATGCAGGTTATCCGTGAAGATGGAAAAGCAATTCCGGGACTTTACGCAGCCGGTGATAATATGATGAGCGAATTTTACGGAAACCCGCCGACAGGTGGAAGTGCAGGCGCTTATTTCGCAATGCCGTTTGGTTTTGCAGCAGGAGACAGTGCCTGTGACTATCTGGAAAAAAATGCGTAATTGAACGCAGAATAAGCATTCCATCTCTTAGAGTGTATAAGTACTAAGCGTAGGGTAAGGGATGCTTATGCTGGTTAAAAAGTTTTTGGTATATTTTGGGACAATAAATTGGAGGAACGGAAAATGAAAGTTGAAATAAAAGAATATTGTGTTCGATGCGGTATTTGCATGGGTCTGTATCCACAGCTGTTTGCACATAATTTTGATAAAGATTGTATTGATGTGAAATACGATGAACTGCCGGAAGAACTGGAAGAGACAGCAAAGAATGCGGCACGCGATTGTGCGGTGACAGCGATTTATTTGAAAAAGTAATATGTACGAATATTCTTTACAGCTGCGAATAAAACCGCTATTATAAACATAGAGATAAACAGAAAGACTTTGAGGTGAAAAGTGCGTCGTCATGCGCCACATGCTTCATGCAATGGGCAAAAGAGATGTTGGGATTGACGCTCCAACCAAAGTCTTTCTGTTATCGATAAATGTAGCACGCAGGAATGCGTGTTATTTTATTTCCTAAAATAGAATAATAAAATGCCGCTCCCGATAAGAATGAGAAAAAGCCGGGAGCGGCAGCAGGAGTAAAAAGATGCCTTTTGTAGGGATAGGATGAGTCCTATTTGGTTGTGCAAAATAAAGGCATCTTTTTTCAATTTATATATATCTAACAATGAGATATATCGTAGAAACACCAATTACGATCAGCGTTGCCGGGATAGCGTAAGTACAATACTGCTTCCAGGAAATATGATGACCGTTTTTGGATGCAACGGCGATACCAACTACGTTGGCAGATGCGCCAATCGGGGTAGCACTTCCACCGATGTCGGTGCCGAGTGCCAGTGTCCAGGCCAGAACGGATAAATCTGCTCCGGATGCCGCTGCAAGGCTTTTGATGATCGGAATCATCGTAGCGGAAAATGGGATATTGTCTATGATGGCGCTGGCCACCGCAGATACCCAGATAATAATAATTACGATAAATGTCACATTTCCACCGCTGATCGTATGGATAAAGTTTGCGATCAGTTCCAGAATGCCGGTTTCTTCCAGACCGCCGACTACGACGAATAATCCGGTGAAGAACACAAGGGTCGGATAATCAATTCGGCGTAAAATGTGTTTTGCTTTTTTGCCAGCGGTAAGGCATGTTGCCAAAGCCGCAATGACGCCGATGGTGGAAACGGTTAATCCTGTCTGTCCGTGTGTCACCAGCAGTACAACTACACAGAGAAAAATAATGCAGCTGATGATAAAGGAGTGTTTGCTGGTAATCGCACTGTCCGGTGAGGGCATTTTTGCGATATCTTCTTCGGAAAGATTATTTGTGCTCAGCTTTTTGCGGAAGCACAGATAGAAGTAAAAGATCATCAGCACCAGACATATGATTGCGATCACTCCGGTATTGAACAGGAAATCGGTAAATGTATAGTGTAACGCGGTTCCGATAATGATATTTGGCGGGTCACCACACATCGTGGAAG
>CAVAFS010000282.1:0-2179 GCA_963587975.1 Bulleidia sp.
GGACATACGCATAAGTACTTTGAAGAACAGTCGGAACATCTGCTCTGGCTGAATCCGGGAAGTTGTGGACATCCGCGGTTTGGCGGGGCTGTGACCATGGCTGTTATGCAGATTGAAGATGGCAGATATCATGTGGAGAAAATTGACTTTTCCGGGGCGAAGTGATACGATTTATAATAAATATTAGTAATAGAATTACATCCATGGAAAGAACAAAATCGGTCTGATATAGTTCGGAACAGTAAGATGTGATGCACAGAGTAATTTTGAGAAAGAAGGAACCTATTATGATAAATCCGGCAGCAGCTATGAAAGTAATGAAAGCAAAAAATCAGTTTGTAAGCAACCATCCGAAATTTGCGGCATTTTTCCGTAACGTATTAACCGGTGGTGTGCAGGAAGGCACGATCATTGAGATCACAGTGACCAGACCGGGTGAGGAATCAATGACAACAAATATGAAAGTGCAGCAGTCAGATATTGAACTGTTCCAGAGTCTGAAAGATCTGAACGGCTGATGGGAGAGTATGTGATGGGAATTCCGGAGATGTTAGATGATCTGAAGCAGAAAGCCTTACATGACGAGAATTTGCGTCAGGAATTACTTGCCACCAGAAAAGATCCGCAGCCGCTGACTGCTTTTTGCAGAAAGTGCCAGGAAAACGGATATCCAATCTATGAGATGGAACTGGTTCTGGCAGGTGAGGAATTTTATGCCACGATGAAGCGGAGCACGAACGGTGGCGGCGAAAATTCACCGATGCTGGAAGGCGAAGATGATTTTTACGAATTATTTTTTGCGGGATTATAGAGTTGGAGTAACATTATGAATATAAGTTTTATGAGATGTTTTCACAGCTAAAAACAGAAATTGAGCAGAATTGGTTATAAGGATGTAATAGTATGTATTCAATGATTTTACTGGATGATGAAAAAATCGTATTGCAGGGCATTCAGAAGCTTTGCCAGAAAGAAGATTTTGGATTTACGATCAAAGGGGCCTATGCGGACCCTTTAAAAGCGTTGGATGCATTGCCGGATCTAAGACCGCATCTGATCATTACAGATGTGCGGATGCCGCAGATGGACGGCCTGGAGTTCGCAAGACGCGCACGGGAAATACTGCCGGAAAGCGAAATCGTGATCCTGTCCGGATATCGGGATTTTTCCTATGCGCAGACAGCGATGCAGATCGGCGTCAGTGATTATTTGCTGAAACCGATCAAAAAGGCAGATTTTGGTGATATGCTGCATCGGATGTATGAACGGCTGGAAGCAAAAATCGGACAGGCGGCCTACTACCAGGTGCTGGACGGATATGCCCGTGGTCTGGTAGGCGAGGAAGCAGTAAAACAGGCAGTATCTTCCGTACAGCCGGCAGGTGTGGCACAGCGTCCCGGTATGCTGGCAAAAGAAGGGGAACAGTCTCCGACGAAAATCGTACGGGATGCACTTTATTACATTCGCAGACATTATAATGAAAATATTTCACTGGCAGATGTGGCAGAGCATATTAATGTCAATAAAAGTTATCTGAGTGATGTGTTCAAAAAAGAGCAGAAAGTTACGATCACCCAGTATATAACCAATTTGCGGATGGAAAAGGCAAAGGAACTGCTGATCCATACGGATATGAAAATGTATGAGATATCCGTGGAAGTTGGGTACAATGACTACACGTATTTTTCACAGATATTTAAACGGAATACCGGGGAGACATTGTCAGAGTTCCGAAAACGCTATCTCGTTTAGGGGATTTAAGAACAAACTGAAAATATCCTAAACAAGTAATTAATCGGCAGTTTCCAGAACCGGTAATTTCAGGTCGCACCATGTGCGGCCATTTTTTATTTCATAAGAAAGCCCATATTCCGTTCCACACAGAATCTGAATCCTCCGGTGAATATTTTGCACGCCATAGCTGTTTTGATCAAAATCTAACAGTTCCTGTTTGGACGCATCAAAATCCAGCAGCTCGTTCATCCGTTCCAGAGAAATCCGATCACCATCATTTCCGATACGGATATGCAGTTCGGTATCTGTTCGGAAAATCTCCAGATCAATGGAAAACGGATCATCCGGGGAAGTCATACCATGTTTGATGGCATTTTCCACCAGCGGCTGCAAGGTAAACCGTGGAATATACAGCTCCGCAACCGTATCCGGAACGCTCGTGGAG
>CAVAFS010000283.1:0-4139 GCA_963587975.1 Bulleidia sp.
TTTTTTATCATTATGAATCTTTCAGAATTTCTTTGCTCCATTTTATAAACCCGAAATTTTATGTTACATCAAGGAGAAAAATATGTCGTATATTGAATTTCAACATATTACGAAAGAATACAATACCGGCGGAAGTTCTATTTTTGCATTGAAGGATGCTTCTTTTTCCGTAGAAAAGGGAGAACTGGCCGTTATACTCGGAGCTTCCGGTGCCGGCAAGACAACCGCATTAAATATTTTGGGAGGCATGGACACCGCAACTTCCGGTCATGTAATGGTGGATGGCTCCGATGTCACCACCTATGGGAAGAAACAGCTGACTCAGTATCGACGGACGGACATCGGATTTGTCTTTCAGTTTTATAACCTGGTGCCAAATCTGACTGCGTTAGAAAATGTAGAACTGGCTTCCCAGATTTGTGAGGATTCCCTGAACGCAGCGCAGACGCTGGAAAAAGTGGGACTCGGCATGCGTATGAAAAACTTTCCGGCGCAGCTCTCCGGCGGGGAACAGCAGCGTGTGTCCATTGCCCGGGCATTGGCAAAAAATCCAAAACTGCTCCTCTGTGATGAGCCCACCGGCGCGTTGGATTACAATACTGGAAAACAGATTTTACAGTTGCTGCAGGACACCTGCCGCCGGGAAGGAATCACCGTATTGATCATCACCCATAACTCCGCGCTGGCGCCAATGGCAGATCGACTGATCCAGTTTAAAAACGGCACTGTGATCAGTGAGACAAAAAATACGCAACCGGTTCCGATTGCAGAAATAGAGTGGTAGATCAGACAAATGAAAGCTTATTGGAAAGATATTGTTCGAACAATTAAAAAAGAGAAAAAGCGCTTTTTCTCCATCCTTTTGATTACATTTCTCGGGGTGACGATGTTTGCTGGACTTTCTGCCGGCTGTCGGGATCTGCGGGTCTCTGCAGACCGTTATTATGATGAACAGAATCTGTATGACATCAAAGTACAGTCTACCCTTGGACTGACCAATGCGGATGTCACGGCGCTGTCCGAAGTAGAAGGTGTTGCCGAAGCACATGGAACATACAGTGAGACAGCACTTGTTCAGGCCGGAGATCTTCAGCAGAAAGCCGAAGTGACACTCCTTGACATGGAGGGTTTAAATCAGCCACGTCTGCTGGAAGGAGCACTTCCGCAAAAAGCATCTGAGATTGCTGTTTCGCAAAATTACTGTTCGGATGCAGATAAAAAAATTGGAGATAAAGTTACTTTAACGGCACAGAATGCGGATACGGAAGAAGATACATCTGCCTTAAAGCAGCATGAGTATACGATCACGGCCATCATGCAGGATGCAACGGATCTGATTGCAGACGATGGAGCAGCTTCCTTCCGTTCTTCCCAATCTGCGAAATATTTCTTTTATGTCACAGCAGATGCTCTGGACAATGAGGTATATTCTGCCATTGAGCTGCGGGTGGACGGAGCCGGGGAATTATCCTGTTTTTCAGAGGAATATCAGGATAAAGTAGCCGTAGTAAAAAAGCGGATTGAAAAAGAAATCAAAACAGACCGGGAACAGGCCCGTTATGATGAAATTGTCGGGGATGCTACAGCCAAACTGCAGGATGCAAAAGACGAGGCTGATACAAAATTTGCGGAAGCTGATGAAAAAATTGCAGATGCAAGAGCCAAACTGGAAGACGGAAAGCGTCAGTTGGAATCCGGATGGAAGCAGTTACAGGATGGCATGCAGCAGTTAAAGCAACAAAGGCAGAGTGCTTCTGAACAGTTTTTACAGGGATATATGAAAATCTCCGATGGTTATAAGCAACTTGCATCCGGGGAATCACAGTTAAACGCCGGAAAGGCTGAATTAGGTACGCATCAGGAGCAGTTAGCGCAGGGCGAGACTGCGCTCAAACAGCAAAAGGCGGCAGCCATGCAGGAACTTTCCGATGCAAAGGCGCAGCTTACTGCCGGAAAAGGTCAGGCTACAGACGGGAAAGAACAGATTCTGACCAAGGTATCTGTAGTGAAAGGACAGCTTGGTGCGGCATGGCCGGAAGCATCCTGGAATGCTTATCAGACATCCATAGAGTCTGGTACTACAGATACCGAAGCACGCCAGGCCTTCCAGACAGAGTTGCAGCAAAATATCGCTGGTGTAACAGCCATGCTGGATGCGCAGATTGCACAGCTGGATCCAACGGCTGAGGATTATGAAATACAGAAAAATGCACTGGAAACCCAGTGTGCACAGTTACAGCAGATTCCAGATGGAATGACAGCCCTTGCGGCACAGTATGAAACGGTACAGGGAACGCTGCTTCAATTAGAGACACAGGAAACTGTACTTCAGGAAAAACAGCAGGAAGCAGAAAAACAGTTTTCCGATGCGGAGGCACAACTTGCCACACAAAGCCAGCAGCTGCAGTCCGCAGAGCAGCAGTTGAAGACACAGGAACAGAAACTTGTCAGCGCCCGTCAGGAACTGGATGCCGGACTTGCCAAGTTAAAGGCACAGGAGCAGAATGCCAATACGCAGTTCGAAAAAGCAGATCAAGAGATCCAGACGAATACCGAGAAACTGAATCAGTCTCAAAAAGAATTAGCGGATGGAACCGCCGAGCTGGAAGAACAGACACAGACGTTGGAAGAAGAACGTACAAAGGCCTATAACGAGATTGCGGACGCTCAGGCAGATATTGATGCCATTGACATGACAAAATGGTATGTGCAGGACCGCAGCTCCATCAGCAGCTATTCCACGATCCAGAGTGATGCGGATTCCATTGAAACCATCGGTAATGTATTTCCGATTTTGTTTCTGTCAGTAGCGATTCTGATCAGTCTGACGACCATCACACGTCTGGTAGAAGAGGAACGCGGACAGATCGGTATTTACAAAGCACTTGGTTTTTCTGATACGCATGTATATGGAAAATATCTGATCTATACGTTGTCCGCATGTATTTGCGGCGGACTGCTTGGAGATATCGGTGGATTTATCCTGCTGCCGAAGTTCCTGTTTATGGTATTTGATGTCATGTACAAGATACCATCCTACCTGTTTTTATTTGATTTGGGATATGGAGTCAGCGGTATTTTACTGTTTGCGGCTGGCACACTGATCGCGGCTGTCTGTGCGTGCCACAGCGAACTGCGCCAGTGCCCGGCGGCTCTGATGCGTCCGAAGGCACCAAAAGCTGGATTCAGGGTATTTTTAGAAAAGATTCCGTTTCTGTGGAAACGTCTGTCTTTCCTGAATAAAGTAACCTTCCGTAATCTGTTCCGCTATAAAAAACGTCTGATCATGACGATCAGCGGTATTCTGGGCTGTACAGCCTTGCTTGTGGTGGGAATGGCGATCAAGAATTCGGTTACGGATCTGATGCCAAAACAGTATAATCACATTTACCGATATGACCTGATGGCGGTTGTAATGTCAGATGACTATAATAGTTTTACGGATCAGATTGATTCAGATGCTAATATATCGGATTATCTTGGCCTTCAGATGGATACGGTACAGGCAAAAAACACCTCTCATACAATCGAAGAAACGGTTCCGCTGTATGTCATTCCGGATAATGCTTCCATTGCAGACTATATCAATCTCGAAGGACTGGACGGCAAAGAACAAGAACTGAGTGACAAGGATATTTTTGTGACACAGAATCTGTCAGAAGTCATGGGATTTTCCACTGGAGATTCCCTGGAGATTCAGAACAGTGATCTGGAAGAATGTTCCTTCTCCGTGGATGGTATTTTACATAATTATCTTGGAAATGCTATTTATATGCGGCAGAGCAGATATGAAGAACTCATGGGAGATTATGCTCCAAATGCAGTTCTGGCTCATTTGTCTGACACCTGTGAAGATCCGGTGTCTTATGCGGACACGCTCTCCCGAAAGAGTGATGTGGTATCCTGCAGCAGTGTGCAGGCCATGCGGGATGAATTTGCAAAATCCTTTGGTCTGATCAACTGTGTCGTAATTCTGGTGACAGCCCTGGCGGCAGGACTTGCTTTTGTTGTATTGTTTACACTGGCTACCACAAATATTTCCGAACGTGAAAGGGAACTTGCCACTATAAAAGTACTCGGATTTTTTGATAACGAAGTACACTTATATGTCAATAAAGAAACACTGATTCTTACAGTGA
>CAVAFS010000284.1:0-30578 GCA_963587975.1 Bulleidia sp.
AAAAAATATTAAGAAATGGTTAAATCATCGTGGAATTCTCTGAAAAGGAAAAAAAGTCTTTGAAAAATGCAATTATTTGTATATAATAAGTACACGTATGCGAGTTTATCATTTTGAAACGAAAACGAGTAAGACAAACAGAATTTATAATAGACAGATAAAAAAGAGCATGAAGAGGGAAAGGAGAAAATGAGATGATTTCAACAGATATTGGAATTGATTTAGGAACAGCAAGTATTCTTGTTTACGTCAAAGGCAAAGGCGTTGTATTAAAAGAGCCGTCAGTTGTAGCATTTGACCGCGATACAAATAAAATAAAAGCAATCGGTGAGGAAGCAAGACTGATGCTCGGAAGAACTCCGGGAAACATTGTAGCAGTCAGACCGCTTCGTCAGGGTGTTATTTCTGATTATACAGTAACAGAGAAAATGATGAAATATTTCATTCAGAAAGCAGTTGGCAAAAAGAGTTTCCGTAAACCGCTGATCAGCGTCTGCGTACCAAGTGGTGTCACAGAAGTTGAGAAGAAAGCCGTAGAGGATGCGACATTCCAGGCCGGTGCAAGAGATGTAAAAATTATTGAGGAACCGATCGCAGCAGCAATCGGAGCCGGAATCGATATTTCCAGACCATGCGGAAACATGATCGTAGATATCGGTGGCGGAACAGCTGATATTGCGGTAATCTCCCTTGGAGGAACCGTAGTAAGTACATCCATCAAGATCGCTGGAGATGATTTTGATGAGGCACTTGTGCGTTACATGAGAAAGAAACATAATCTTCTGATCGGTGAGCGTACCGCAGAAGATATTAAGATCAAGATCGGTACCTGCTATCCGTTACCGGAACCGATGACACTGGATGTCAGAGGACGAAATCTGGTAACAGGTCTGCCGAAGACAGTAACCGTTTCTTCTGAGGAGACAGAGGAAGCATTACGTGAGGCAACTATGCAGATCGTTGATGCAGTACACAGTGTACTGGAGAAGACACCGCCAGAGTTAGCTGCCGATGTAGCTGACCGCGGAATAGTCCTTACTGGAGGCGGAGCATTGCTCCGGGGACTGGAAGAGCTGATCGAGTCACATACCGGAATCAATACAATGACAGCAGAGGATCCAATGACCTGTGTTGCCATCGGAACCGGAAAATATGTAGAGTTTCTTTCCGGAAAAAGAGACGAGCAGTAAGAATGAGAGAGACAGTCAACAGGCTGTCTCTTTTTATACAAAGGAGAACTATGGAGACAATTACCGGGTTTGTAGAGCATATTGTATATCGAAATGAAGAGAATGGTTATACGGTTTTGAATCTGGTTTCTCGGGATGAGGATGAGATCACCTGTGTGGGGGTATTTCAGATCATCAGTGAAGGCGAATGCATGGAAGCAACCGGAGAATATACGGTGCATCCCTCCTATGGTCCGCAGTTTAAAGTAGATACTTATACAATTAAGGCACCGGAAGATGCAGCTTCCATTGAGCGTTATCTGGGATCTGGCGCGATTAAGGGTGTCGGAGCCGCGCTGGCAGCCCGTATTGTGCGCAGATTTAAAGAAGATACCTTCCGTATCATTGAAGAAGAGCCGGAGCGTCTGGTAGAGATCAAGGGCATCAGTGAACGGAAAGCACAGGAGATCGCGCAGCAGACGGAGGAAAAAAGAGAACTCCGTCAGGCCATGATCTTTTTGCAGAATTATGGGATTTCCCTGACACTTGCTGTGAAAATTTACCAGACCTATCAATTGGATATGTATCGGATCATTCAGGAAAATCCGTACAAACTGGCAGAAGATGTAAATGGTGTTGGATTTAAAATCGCGGATGAGATCGCTCATAAAGTGGGAATTCATATGGATTCCGATTTCCGTATAAGAAGTGGTATTTTGTATGTGCTGCAGCAGGCCTCCCTGGAGGGGCATACCTATCTGCCAGAGGAAATCCTGACCCGCAGGGCATGCGAACTTCTGGGCGTGGATGCCTCTGCGATAGAAAAACATTATATGGATATGGCCATTGACCGGAAACTTGTGTTGAAACAGTCTGAGGACCAGGTGCAGATATATGCGTCCACCTTCTATTATATGGAATTGAATGTTGCGGTTATGCTGCGGGAGCTGAATGTGAAATATGATTTTTCAGAAACAGCGGTAGAGCAGCGGATTCGAAAAATAGAAGAATTGTCAGAGTTGGAACTAGATGAAATGCAGCGGATCGCTGTAAAGGAAGCAGTGCGCAGCGGACTGCTGGTTATCACCGGTGGACCGGGTACCGGAAAGACAACGACCATCAATACGATCATTCAGTATTTTGAGTCAGAGGGAATGGACATCTGTCTGGCGGCACCTACAGGACGTGCGGCAAAACGTATGAGTGAGACCACCGGGTATGAGGCGAAAACGATCCATCGTATGCTGGAGTTGTCCGGCGGTATGGAAGAACGGGCGGGATTTGAACGAAATGAGCAGAATCCTCTGGAGACAGATGTCATTATCATTGATGAGATGTCCATGGTGGATATCAGTCTGATGCATAATCTTCTGAAAGCTGTGGTAGCGGGAACTCGACTGATCCTGGTGGGAGATGTAAATCAGTTGCCAAGTGTCGGACCGGGATGTGTGCTGAAGGATATCATTGAGTCTCATGCGTGCAATGTAGTGCGTCTGAATCGTATTTTCCGACAGGCATCTGAGAGTGACATTATCGTAAATGCCCATAAGATCAATCGTGGAGAGGAAGTTGTACTGGATAATAAGAGCCGGGATTTCTTTTTCCTGAAACGGTATGATGCAAATGTGATCATAAGTATTTGTATTCAGCTGATTCAGCAGAAATTGCCAAAATATGTCAATGCGTCACCATCTGATATTCAGGTGCTGACACCAATGCGAAAGGGCTTACTTGGCGTGGAACGGCTGAATACGATCCTGCAGCAATATCTGAACCCACCGGATCCGAAGAAAGCGGAGCGGGAACATGGTCAGATGGTGTTCCGTGAAGGTGATAAGGTTATGCAGATCAAAAATAATTATCAGGCAGAGTGGGAAATCCGCAGCAGATACAATATCCCGATTGAAAAAGGCCTGGGAGTATTTAACGGAGATATGGGAATTGTCCGGGAAATCAATGGGTTTTCCGAGACACTGACAGTAGAGTACGAGGAAGGGCGTATGGTGGAATATCCGTTTAAGGAACTGGATCAGCTGGAGCTGGCTTATGCCATCACCATACATAAATCTCAGGGAAGCGAGTATCCGGCGGTGATCATTCCGCTTCTGACGGGGCCACGTATGCTGATGAACCGGAATCTTTTATATACAGCTGTGACCAGAGCACGTAAATGCGTGACGCTGGTAGGGGATGAGAAGGCATTTTACAATATGGAGGCAAACGTAAACGAGCAGAAACGCTATAGCGGTCTGAGAGACCGATTGGAGGAATTATAATATTTGAATATCTTAAAATGGCTGGATTATTTATATCCGCCCAGATGTCCGGTCTGTGAAAAAATAAGTACGGAGGGAATTTGCCCGGCGTGCAGGAAAAAGATACAGTTTATTCAGAAAGATTATTGTATGAAGTGCGGAAAACCGCTGGATCATGCACAGGAGGAATATTGCAGGGACTGCAGGCGCAGGCGGCATGCATTTGTCCGCAGCCGCGCGCTGCTATCTTACCGGGGGCCGGTGAAACTGTCGCTTTATCAGATGAAGTACGGAAACAGAAGGGAATATGCAGTTACTTATGGACGGGAAATGGCAAAAATGCTTGGCGCATGGATATATCGTTGCGGTATTACAAGGATTGTGCCGATCCCATTACATGCATCCAGGAAAAGAAAGCGTGGTTACAATCAGGCAGAATGGATTGCCCGGGCCATGGGAAAAGAGTTGAAGATGCCTGTGGATACGAAACTTTTGTACCGGATCCGCAGGACAAAGCCGCAGAAGAAACTGGATGACCGGCAGCGAAAGCAGAATCTGAAAAATGCGTTCGAAGTGAGAAAAAAGATCAATAGCAGAGAGAGGATTCTGCTTGTCGATGATATCTATACGACAGGAAGTACCGTGGATGCAGCAGCAGAATGCCTTCAGAATGCATTTGGGTGTCAGGTGTATGTGGCAGTGATCGCAATCGGGGGATAAAAAACTTTTCTTGGTTAGCGATTTATGATATACTCTTTATATAGTATGAGCAAAAAAAGGTGAAGCTATGATTAATCAGGACAGAGTCCGTGAAATGACCAGAATGGCCATGCTGGAAAACGGACCCGGCGAGAGAGAACTGAAGATCAGCACATATCGTCGAAGTGACTATGTGATTTTGCAGATGGTAAAAGGATTTTTCCTTGGAACGATCTGCTTTTTGGCTGTCCTGACGTTATGGATCTGTTCGAAATGGGATGATTTTAATCAATACTTTGCCAATATAAACTATGGGGTACTGATCAAAGAAATTGTTGTGATATATCTGGTATTTCTGGCCTGCTATCTGGTGATCTGCGCGCTGGCTGCGGTTCAGAGACATAAGCAATGCCGGGATAGAAGAGATTTGTATCTGCATTATCTTCATCGGCTGAACAAGTCTTATGCTGCTGAGGAGAAGGAAAATACACAGGAAGAATAAAATTCTGAAACGTGGAGCAGGAGGTAACGTATGGTTCAGCTGTTGAAAATAAAGGAATATATCTACCGGTTTATTGGAAAATATGAGATTTACGCTGTGGCGGTCTGCCGGTTTCTGGTGGCTTTTTTTGCATTTACACTGATCGATCATAAAAATGGCTATATGGATGTGCTAAAAGAATATCCGATTGCATTGCTTTGTGCACTGCTTTGTTCGTTTTTACCGTCCGGAGTTATGCTGTTTTTCGGCGCATTGCTGATCTTATTGAACTGTTATGCACTGTCTCTGGAATTGTGCGGAATTGTTGCATTAATATTTATTGTACTTTTCTGTCTGTATTTCCGTTTTACGAACAGAAAAGGTGTGTATACAGTGCTGACACCGGTATTGAATGTGGCCGGAATTCCATATATCATGCCGGTATGTGCAGGGTTGCTGAACAGGATTTATACAGCCATTGCCGTTATATGCGGAGAATTTATTTATTTTTTACTGATAAATATTAATGAAAATGCAGCACTTTTTTCAGCAAAGGAATCTATTACGAAAAAGAGTGTGGTAACCCTTGCGGTGACAGAGATTTTTACAGATAAAGAAATGTATTTTTATCTCGCAGCATTTGCGGCAGCATCTGTTGTGGTATATTGTGTGAGAAAATTAAGTGTGGATCATGCGCGGACAATCGCTGTTGTGCTTGGAATGGCCGTACAGATGGGCGTGATCTGCAGCGGAGAAATTTATATCGGAGAGACTGGACGTATTGTAAAAGTGATCGTGGGCTGTGTGATCTCGCTGGTAATCGTACTTGTACTTGACTTTATGTCACTGACGGTAGATTACAGCAGGGTGGAACATACACAGTTTGAGGATGATGAATATTATTACTATGTCAAAGCGGTGCCGAAAGCTTTCGTTTCTGTGGAAGACAAACAGGTAAAACACATCAATGCAAAGCGTTCCAAGAAAAGAAAATCTACGCGTGGTAAGAAAGTAAATTCCGTGCATGTCAGCCATCCGGAAGATGACCTGGAAGAACAGGTGATCCGGGAACTGCATGACAAATAAAATGAGAAACAGGAAAATCAGAGAGGAAGTGAAAGGATGCGGGAGATAGGAGCAGCATTATATGCTTTTATGGATAAATATCTATCCTGGATAGACAAACCAAAGATCGGACCCACCGATATCGTAGAAATTATCATTATTGCCTTTGTGTTATACCAGGTTATGGTATGGGTGAAAAATACAAGAGCATGGATGCTGTTTAAAGGTATTATTGTGATATTGATCTTTCTTTTGATCGCTGCACTTTTCCAGATGAATACCATCCTCTGGTTGTCGGGAAAAGTAGTAAATATAGCAGCGATCGCGCTGGTGATCATTTTTCAGCCGGAGCTTAGAAATGCGCTGGAACGGCTGGGAAGAAAAAATTTCCTCACGGCATTTTTCAGTTTTGATTTCCAGAAGGCAAACGCTGTCCGCTTTTCTGAGAAAACAATCAACGAGATCGTAAAAGCCTGCTATGAGATGGGAAAAGTAAAAACAGGTGCCCTGATCGTGGTGGAGAGGGACGTGATGCTGAATGAATATATCCGGACGGGAATTGCCCTGGATTCTCTTGTGTCGAGTCAGCTTTTGATCAACATTTTTGAACATAATACACCGCTGCATGATGGCGCGATCATTGTACGCGGCGATCGAATTGTATCAGCAACCTGTTATCTGCCACTGTCAGATAATATGGAACTGAGCAAAGAACTTGGAACAAGACATCGTGCTGCTGTCGGAATCAGTGAAGTCAGTGATTCTATGACTATCGTGGTTTCTGAGGAGACAGGAGCAGTTTCGCTGGCCGTAGAAGGTACGCTGTATCGGAATGTTGATGCGGATTTCCTGAAAAGCAAGCTGAAATTTGCGGCAAAACTGTCCGGAGAGACAGAAAGCTATTTTGAAAAACTGAAAAGGAGGCTGAAGAATGCTGCGCAAAGTAACAAAGCGGATAACAAATAATTTTGGCCTCAAAATACTGGCGGCAGTTTTTGCGATTGTCATCTGGCTGGTGGTTGTCAATATTGAAGATCCGGAAAAAACAAAAGGATTTGTGATTCCGGTAACGATTGAAAACAGTGATTACCTGACCGACATGGGGAAAACATATGATATTCTGAATAATTCAGATAAGATTTCCTTTACGGTTACCGGAAAACGTTCCATTATTGAAGAATTGTCTGAGTCAGATTTTACGGCAGTAGCCAATATGGAAAATATCAATGATGAGATGACCTTAGTCCCGGTCAGTGTAACTGCGTCGAGGTATGCGGGACAGATTGAGATCAACAAACGTGATGCAACATTAAAGATCAGCGTGGAAAACCTGCAGACAGAACGTTATACCGTACAGGTTGAGACAGAAGGTACACCGGCGGCTTATTGTTATATAGAATCAGCTGTGGCGGATCCGAAGAAGATAACAATCACCGGACCGGAATCAATTCTGAGTCAGATTGCTGTCGTGCAGGCAAAGGCCGATGTCAGCGGAGCGGAGGAAAACATTGCTACAAACAGTAAAATCGTACTGTTGGATAAAGATGGAAATGAAATTCCGCAGGACAGACTGACATTGAACCGTACGTCTGTGGCCATTGATGTGACTGTTTCTATGGGTAAATCGGTGCCGTTGAAGTTTGTGACAAACGGAACACCGGCAGATGGATATCGGTTCAAGGAGGCTGAATGCAGTATTTCCAGTGTGAAGCTGATGGGAAGCAGTGAGGCACTGGCTGGTATCAGTGAGTTGGAAATTACCGGCTCTCAGATGAATATTGCGGGGGCATATTCAGATGTGACAGCCAGCGTGGATCTGTCAAAATTCCTGCCGGATGGAGTGTCACTGGCGTCTGATCAGGCGAAACAGATCAGTGTAACCCTGGTGATTGAAGGCAGGACGGCGAAGTCCTTTGCGGTACCGGTAAAGAATATTACGGTAAAAAATCTGCCATCCAACTATCAGCTGGATTTTAATGCGGATACAGTGACTGTAAATTTACTTGGATTTGAGGAAGATTTTGCGAATATCAATCCGGATGACATTACCGGAACGATCGATGCATCATCCCTTGGAGCAGGAGTTCAGTCGGTGGCAGTTTCCGTTGATGGAAGCTATACAGTCAGTGAGACACCATATACTTCCGTGACGGTTGCGGAGAGATCAAATAATACGGGAAATACAGATAATACAGACGGAACGGAAAGTTCCGGACAGTAGGCAATATTAGTACCAAAGATGTATTTGGAGGGAATACAAGATGGTTTGTCAGAAAGTGAGAATTAAAAATCCCGCGGGACTGCATTTGCGTCCTGCAGGGAAACTATGTGATGAGGCAATCAAATATAAGTCAAAGATTTCTTTTCAGAGAGGAAATATGACCACAAATGTAAAGAGCCTTTTGAGTGTGCTGGCTGCGAGCATCAAATACAATGATGAAGTTGAATTTGTATGTGAGGGAGAAGATGAAGAAGAAGCGTTGGCAGGAATTGTATCAGTGATAAAAACTGGTCTGGGGGAATAACAGGAAAAGAGGACAAAAGTATGGATCATTTGGATGAACTGGAAGCAGAAGCAATATACATTATGCGGGAAGTGGCAGCGCAGTGTGAAAAACCGGTAATGTTATATTCCATTGGAAAAGATTCATCGGTTATGCTGCATCTTGCGTTGAAAGCATTTTATCCGGAGAAACCGCCATTCCCATTCTTGCATGTAAATACGACATGGAAATTCAAGGAAATGATTGAATTCCGTGATAAAGTAGCGGAAAAATACGGCATTGAGATGCTGGAGTATATCAATGAAGAAGGTGTTCGTCAGGGAATCAATCCTTTCGATCACGGAGCGGCTTATACCGATATCATGAAGACACAGGCGTTGAAGCAGGCTCTGAATAAGTATGGGTTTACCGCAGCGTTTGGTGGTGGAAGACGTGATGAAGAGAAGAGCCGTGCAAAAGAACGAATCTTTTCCTTCCGTAATGCAGAGCATGCCTGGGATCCGAAAAATCAGCGCCCGGAGATGTGGAAACTGTTCAATACAGAAATAAATAAGGGGGAGAGCATTCGTGTTTTCCCAATTTCAAACTGGACAGAAAAAGATATCTGGCAGTATATCAAACGAGAAAAAATAGACATTGTCCCACTGTATTTTGCGGCAGTCAGACCGGTGGTAGAACGTGACGGCAACCTGATCATGGTTGATGATGACCGTATGCGCCTGCTTCCGGGAGAAAAGCCTATGATGAAGAAAGTACGTTTCCGTACCCTTGGATGCTATCCGCTTTCCGGTGGAGTAGAGTCCGATGCGGATACGCTGGATGCGATCATTCAGGAGACCTTAAGTGCGGTATCTTCTGAACGAACCAGCCGCGTGATCGATAAGGACGGCGGCGCAGCCAGCATGGAAAAACGGAAAAGGGAGGGCTACTTCTAGATGAACGCATTATTGAAATTTATTACATGTGGAAGTGTGGATGATGGAAAATCAACACTGATCGGACATATGCTTTACGATGCAAAATTGTTATTTGCAGATCAGAAACGTGCGCTGGAACTGGACTCCAAAGTTGGTTCCAGGGGCGGAGAAATTGATTACAGTCTACTTCTGGACGGCCTGATGGCGGAGCGTGAGCAGGGAATCACCATTGATGTTGCTTACCGCTATTTTACAACAGAGCGCCGTTCTTTTATTGTGGCTGATACACCGGGACATGAAGAATATACGAGAAACATGGCGGTTGGAGCGTCCTTTGCGGATCTGGCGGTCATTCTTGTAGATGCGAGCCAGGGAGTACTGACGCAGACAAGACGTCATACCAGAATCTGTTCTCTGATGGGAATCAAACACTTTGTGTTTGCCATCAATAAGATGGATCTGATTGATTTTGAACAGGAAAAATTCCAGAAGATCCAGAAGGATATCAAAGTGCTGCTGGCAGAATTTGAGTACAGCACCGCACAGATGATTCCGGTATCTGCCACAGAGGGAGATAATATTACAAAGCGTTCTTCCCATATGCCGTGGTATACAGGAAAGACACTGCTGGATTATCTTGAAACCATTGATGTAAAGGAAAATCCGACAGAGACAGGATTTACCATGCCGGTACAGCGCGTCTGCAGACCGGATCACACCTTCCGTGGATTCCAGGGACAGATTGAAAGTGGCAGTGTGTCTGTAGGAGATACGATTCAGGTATTGCCGAGCGGTGAAATTGCCATTGTAAAGCTGATTTACGAAGGCGACAAAGAAGTGCAGACCAGTTCCGTGGGTCATGCTGTGACGATTCAGCTGGATACGGAGATTGATATTTCCAGAGGCTGTGTGCTGGTGGAAGGTACGTCACTTAACGTGAATTCCATGTTTTCTGCGACACTGCTCTGGATGGATGATACAAAGCTGGTGGCAGGAAAGAATTTTCTGTTGAAACTCGGCACACAGAGCGTTCCGGCGACGATCATGAATATTAAGTACAAAATTGATGTAAATTCTGGTGAAGAAGTATATGCGGATGCGATTTATAAAAATGAGATCGCACGCTGCGAGATTTCGACAGCTTCCAAACTGGTTTTTGATAAATTTGAAAAGAACAATGCATTAGGTTCCTTGATTCTGATCGACCGTGTGTCTCATATGACATCGGCCTGCGGTGTTGTAGAGCATACATTAAACAGAGAAAATCAGCTGACCTGGCACAATATGGACATCACGCGGGAGTTCCGTGAGAAACAGCTTGGACAGAATGCAAAGACCATTTGGTTTACCGGTCTGTCCGGTTCCGGAAAATCAACGCTGGCCAATGAGCTTGAGAAACGTCTGGTTGCCATGGGTAAACACACCATGCTGCTGGATGGTGATAATGTCCGCATGGGACTGAATAAAAATCTGGGCTTCCGCGAGGCGGACCGGATTGAAAATATCCGTAGAATCGCAGAGGTATCCAAGTTGATGAATGATGCGGGACTGATCGTGCTGACATCTTTTATCTCGCCATTTGCACAGGATCGTCAGAATGCACGGGAGATCATAGGGGATGCTTATATGGAAGTGTATGTAAATACTCCAATCGAGGAGTGTGAGCGCAGAGATGTCAAAGGTCTTTATAAAATGGCCCGTGAAGGCAAACTGGATCACTTTACCGGTGTCACCAGTCCGTATGAAGCACCGGAGCACCCGGATGCAGTGATCGATACGTCAAAATACAGTATTGAAGAGTGCGTGGATCAGATTTTAGAACAGCTGAAAGATCAGTTGTAGGTTCATGTATTTTAAAAAGATAAATATATAATCATAAAGTTAGAAACAAATGGAAAGGATTCAAAATGGGAAGATATTTTGGAACAGACGGCTTCCGTGGTGAGGCCAACAAAACTTTAACAGTGGAGCATGCCTATAAAGTAGGACGTTTTATCGGATGGTATTATCATCAGATTACAGGAAAAAAATGTAAAGTTGTAATCGGAAAAGATACAAGACGTTCCAGCTATATGTTTGAGTATTCTCTGGTTGCAGGTCTGACTGCTTCTGGCGCAGATGCATACCTGCTCCATGTAACAACAACTCCGTCCGTGTCTTATGTGACAAGAACAGAAGATTTTGACTGCGGTATTATGATCTCCGCAAGCCATAATCCGTATTATGACAACGGTATTAAGCTGATCAACGGTAATGGTGAGAAAATGGATGAGAAAACCATTTCCTACATCGAAGATTACATTGATGGAAAACTGAACCTTTTTGGAGAAGAGATGGCAGATGTTCCGTTTGCTGTTCGTGAGGAGATTGGTCGTACCGTAGATTATGCAGCAGGAAGAAACCGCTACGTTGGATATCTGATCTCACTGGCTACTTTTTCTTATAAAAACGTACGTGTGGGACTTGACTGTGCAAACGGAAGTTCCTGGATGATCGCAAAGAGTGTATTTGATGCACTTGGAGCCAAGACTTATGTCATTAATGCAGAGCCGGATGGAACCAATATCAATAACCATGCAGGTTCCACACACATTGAAGTGCTTCAGAAATTCGTAAAAGATAACAATCTGGATGTTGGATTTGCTTATGATGGAGATGCAGACCGCTGTATCGCAGTAGATGAAAAAGGAAACGTCATTGACGGAGATCTGATCTTATATATTTATGGTAAATATATGAAAGAAAGAGGAAAACTCATGAACAATACGGTTGTAACGACCATCATGTCCAATTTTGGTCTGTACAAAGCTTTTGACGAAGCAGGTATTGATTATGAGAAAACAGCAGTTGGAGATAAATATGTGTATGAAAACATGGTTCAGAATGGTCACCGTATCGGTGGCGAGCAGTCCGGACACATTATCTTTAGCAAATATGCAACCACAGGTGATGGTATCTTAACATCCATGAAAATGATGGAAGTTATGCTGGCAAAGAAACTTCCGCTGAGCAAACTGGCAGAGCCGGTTACCATTTATCCGCAGGTACTCAAAAATGTAAGAGTAAAGAGCAAACCGGAAGCACAGAATGATGCTGATGTACAGCAGGCTGTAGCAAAGGTTGCAGAAGCACTGGGCGATACCGGACGTATTCTTGTTCGCGAAAGCGGAACAGAGCCGGTTATCCGTGTCATGGTAGAAGCAGAGACAGAAAGCCTCTGCGAAAAGTATGTAGATCAGGTCATTGAAGTGATCAAAGCGAAAGGCCATACTGCATAAGAATAAATATGTTAGGATTAAGCAGAAGTGAAGCACAACAGTTTCGCTTCTGCTGATTTATAAAAAGGATGTAATATCCTGAAATAAGAGAAAGAGGTGATTTCGGTGGTTGAATTAGACCAGTTCAAAACAACATTGAACGCATACAAACACCCGCTCCAGGAAGTAAGGGATTCACTTTGACCTCGCTAATAAAGAGCAGAGGATTCAGGAGTTAGAGCGGAAGATGGAGGAACCGGATTTCTGGAATGATCCGGAGCGTTCCCAGGAGCTTATGAAAGAGCTCAAAAGCAAAAAAGACGATGTGGAGATTTATCGGCAGCTGACTTCCCAGATGGAAGACATGGAACTCATGATCGAGATGGGATATGAAGAAAATGATCCGGAAGTAATTCCGGAGATTCAGGAATTGCTGGATGAATTTGAAACAAGTTTTGAAAATATTCGTATGAAAACATTACTTTCCGGTGAGTATGACAGAGACGATGCAATCGTAACGCTGCATGCAGGAGCCGGCGGAACCGAGTCCTGTGACTGGGCAAGCATGCTGTATCGTATGTATACCAGATGGGCATCGGCCAAGGGATTCGAGGTGGAAGTACTGGATTATCTGGATGGTGAGGAAGCAGGTATCAAGTCTGTAACATTCCAGGTACATGGCGAAAATGCTTATGGTTACCTGAAATCAGAAAAAGGTGTTCACAGACTGGTTCGTATTTCACCGTTTAACGCGGCAGGCAAACGACAGACCTCTTTTGTATCCTGTGATGTTATGCCGGATATTGAAGAAGATGTGGAAGTAGAGATCAACGACGATGATCTGCGTATCGACACCTACCGTTCCAGCGGAGCTGGTGGTCAGCATATTAACAAGACGTCTTCGGCCATCCGTATTACGCATTTGCCGACCGGTATCGTGGTACAGTGTCAGAACGAGCGTTCCCAGCATATGAATAAAGACAAAGCAATGCAGATGCTGAAAGCGAAACTGTATTTGTTAAAGCAGCAGGAAAATGCAGAAAAAGCGGCAGACATTCGTGGTGATGTGACAGAGATTGGCTGGGGAAATCAGATCCGTTCCTATGTTATGCAGCCGTATACGATGGTAAAAGATCATCGTACCAACGCAGAAACAGGAAATGTGGACAGTGTCATGGATGGAAATATTGATCTGTTTATCAATGCATATCTGAAATGGATCACATTGTCCAAAAACGATCAGGAAGCATAGAAATGTACGCTCGGAAATTCTTTACTTTTGAGTTTCTGAGCATACATAAAAGCAAAAAGGAGAAATTACCATGGGAATCATTCGAGCAGCAGTAAAAAGTATCAGTTCAGGTCTGGCGGATCAGTGGCTGGAAGTAATTGAACCGGCAGATATGGGTGCACAGACATTGATGACACCGGGTGTTTTGATAAATAAAAAGTCCCAGAACCGGAAAGGCAGCAGAAATGTGATTTCCGATGGTTCTGTCATTCATGTCTATGATAATCAGTTTATGATTCTGACTGACGGTGGTAAGATCATTGATTATACGGCAGAGCCGGGATATTTTGAAGTAAAAAACGATATGGAGCCTTCTCTGTTTAACGGAGATTTTTCCAGTGCCATGGAGTCTACATTTGAGCGTATTAAATATGGCGGACAGTCCCCAACAGAGCAGAAAGTATATTATCTGAATCTGCAGGAGATCAAAGGCATTAAGTTTGGTACAAGAAATCCAATCAACTATTTTGATAACTTTTACAATGCAGAATTGTTTTTGCGGACACACGGAACTTATTCCATCCGTATCAGTGATCCGCTGAAATTTTATGCGGAAGTGATTCCGCGGAATATGATGCAGGTAGAAGTATCGGATGTCAACGAACAGTTTTTGGATGAGTTTTTAGAGGCATTGCAGTCAGCAATTAATCAGATGTCTGCGGATGGCACAAGAATTTCCTTTGTTACTTCCAAAGGGCGGGAACTTGGCAAATACATGTCCGATATTCTGGATGAAGACTGGAAGCAGAACCGTGGTGTGGAGATTGCATCCGTTGGTATTGCAAGTATTTCCTATGATGACGAGTCAGCGAAACTGATTAACATGCGAAATCAGGGGGCCATGCTCTCAGACCCGACCATCCGTGAGGGATATGTACAGGGTTCTGTAGCCCGCGGAATGGAAGCAGCAGGTTCTAATGCAGCAGGTTCCGTATCCGGATTTATGGGCATGGGCATGGGAATGCAGGCAGGTGGAAGTGTCATGGGCGCTGCATCTGAGGCAAATATCCGTCAGATGGAGATGAACCGTCAGCAGGCACAGACAGCGCAGCAGAACAGCGGGTCCAATGGCTGGACTTGTAGTTGTGGAGCGACAAATACCGGAAAATTCTGTTCCGAGTGCGGCAAACCAATGCCGACTACATGGACCTGCAGCTGTGGTGCAGTAAACAGTGGTAAATTCTGTACAGAATGTGGTAAACCGGCACCGGAAGTGCCATGGACTTGTAGCTGCGGGGCAGTAAATACTGGAAAATTCTGCTCCGAGTGTGGCAAACCAAAAGCGTAAGAGGAAATATATGTCAACCATCAGTATAAAATGCCCCAATTGTGGCGGTGAATTGATTTTTGACCCGAAAAGTCAGAAATATAAATGTGAATATTGCGGTTCCGATTTCGCTTTGGCTGAAATCGAAACCGAAGATACCGGGGCGCAGGAAACGTCAGATTCTGCGTCTGCGGAGTCTGCCGGGTTCGGAACAACGGAAGAATCATTTGAGAAAGCAGCTTTTGATACGTCCGAAGCAGAAGAACAGGAGGCGTCTGCTGTCGTGTATACCTGTCCGAGCTGCGGTGCGCAGATCGTGACAGATCAGACTACGGCTGCGACGTTCTGTTATTATTGTCATAATCCGGTGCTTCTTTCGGAACAGCTGACCGGAGTATTTCATCCGGATCAGATTCTTCCCTTTGAGATTGACCGGAAGCAGGCAGAACAGCATTTCCTGGATTTTGTACACAAAAAGAAATTTGTACCGAATGCATTTTTTCAGAAGAATCAGATTGAAAAACTGACGGGAATTTATTATCCATACTGGGTGTGTGACGCCGAGGTAGATGGTGCCGTGACAGCAGAGGGAAGTAAAGTCCGGGTATTTGTGGCCGGAGACGAAGAAATTACCGAGACACGTATCTTTCGTATGGAACGGCAGGGTGAGGTTTCTCTGCGTGAAATTACAAAACATGCGTTGAAAAAATCAGACCGCCTGCTGGCGGAAGGGGTGCTGCCTTATGATTTTTCCAAAGCAGAACCATTCCATATGGGATATCTGTCCGGTTTTTATGCAGAAAAACGTGATATTGAGAGAACCGAGCTGGAGCCGGAAGTGCACGGTGAGGTGGAGGATTATACCAGGGATCTGCTGGAGGATACCATTCAGGGTTACACCGGAGTACATATTATATCTGATCGTATCCGGCCAATTCAGGAAACGTGGCATTATACACTGCTTCCGGTATGGACGGTAACGTATAAGGGACAAAACGGAAAAATGTATTACTATTCCATGAATGGACAGAATGGAAAAACCTTTGGCGAGCTTCCGATTGACCGAAAAAAGGTACTCTTGTATGGAATTCTGATCGGCGGTATTGTTTTTGCAATTATGCTGCTTTTAGGATATTTCATGTTTTAGGGAGAATAAAATGAGGATAATACAGCGAAAAACAAAATATCTGGTCTGGCTTGCGGGAATGCTTTTGAGTATTGCGATGTTTATGGCGGGCAGTCTGTCTGCTTATGCGATGGGACGCCAGGTATATGACGATGCAGGATTGTTTTCTGAGGAAGAAGTGACGGAACTTACAGAAGCGGTGGATGAAGCAGAAAATGAGACCGGATGGGATCTGATGCTTCTGACTGTGGATGATGCATCGGTGGTATCCACCCAGGATTATGCAGAAGAAAAATTCAACGAGTACACAGAAAGTGACGATGGAATTGCGTATGTACTTGATATGAATGCACGGGTTTTCTATATTGCCACAGCCGGTGAGACGTATGAATATATCGTAGATACCCGTCTGAATAAAATGCTGGATCATGCAACGGAGTATGCCGGATCCGGAGATTATGAGCAGGCGATGATTGCCATGCTGGAAGATACGGTCATTTACTATCAGGATGGGAAACCGGATAATCTTGCAATTTACGATGAAGATAACGGTATTTATTATAGAAATGGTGAAAATGGCAGTGAACGGCATCTGAGCAGCATGGAACTTCTGGTTGCAGCACTGGTTGGCATAGCAGCCGGCCTGGTTTTCTGCCTGTTCATTACAGGAAAATACAGATTAAAATTTGGAAGATATCACTATAATGCCAGAGAGCATGGAACGGTGGATCTCCACAGAAACGAAGATCATTTTGTGCGTCAGTTTATTACACGCAGAAAGATTCCGAAAAATGATCCGCCGTCAGGAGGCGGTGGAACCAGTTCTGTTCATCAGGGCGCCGGTGGGCGTACTTTTGGCGGTGGTGGCCGGGGATTTTAAGAATCCCCGGTTTTTGTTTGTCAGGAAATTATGTCGGATTTTCTGTTCAAGGTATCTGGAAAAACACAAAAACGGGGTTGCATCAGGGATTTGATTATGATACTATATCTTTACTGTGAAAACAGATGTATTTCCCAGAAATACACAAAGGGGGAGCACAATGGCAGAAAAAACAAAGTATTTTGTTCTGAAACAAAAAGCAGTACCGGAGGTTTTACTGAAGGTAGTAGAAGCAAAAAGGCTGCTGGATTCGGGAAAAGCCGCTTCCGTGCAGGAGGCAGCAGAGCAGGTAGGCATCAGCCGAAGCTCTTTTTATAAATATAAAGATGATATTTTTCCATTTCACGATAATGCAAAAGGAAAGACGATTACGATGGTGGTTCAGCTGGATGATGAGCCTGGACTGCTATCCGTTGTTTTGCGGATCGTGGCAGATTATCATGCAAATATCCTGACGATTCATCAGAGTATTCCGGTCAATGGCATTGCATCGCTGACACTGAGTGTGGATGTGCTGAACGAAACCGGAGATATTTCACAGATGGTGGAAACAATCGAAGAACAGCAGGGCATTCATTATTTGAAAATTTTAGCAAGGGAGTGACAAACGATGATTCAGATTGCAGTATTAGGCTACGGAACAATCGGTTCCGGTGTGGCTGAAGTATTAAAAGTGAACAAAGAAAGCATTACAAAACGTGTGGGAGATGAGATCTCTATCAAATATATCCTGGATCTGCGTGATTTCCCGGGGGATCCGATGGAGGACAAGATCGTTCATGATTATGCGGTCATCCAGAACGATCCGGAGATCGCAATCGTGGTGGAAGCCATGGGTGGCGTGGAGCCGGCGTATACATTTGCAAAACAGGCGCTGGAGAGTGGCAAACATTTTGCTACATCCAATAAAGCACTGATCGCAGAAAAAGGTGCAGAGCTGATCCGTATTGCAAAAGAGAAAAATGTGAACTGTATGTTTGAGGCAAGTGTGGGCGGCGGAATCCCGATCATCCGTCCGTTAAATTCCTGCCTGACTGCAGATGTGATCGAGGAAGTATCCGGTATCTTAAACGGAACCACAAACTACATGATGACAAAAATGTCTGAGGAAGGTTCCGAATTTGAGGATGTATTGAAAGATGCACAGCAGAAAGGATATGCAGAGGCAGATCCGACTGCAGATATCGAGGGACATGATGCCTGCAGAAAAATCGCGATCCTGACATCTCTCGTATGTGGACAGCAGGTTGATTTCCAGGATATCCATACCGAGGGAATCACAAAGATCACAGCAACCGATATCAAATATGCAAAAGCACTTGAAAGAAGCATTAAACTTCTTGCATCCAGTTATCAGACTGGCGATAGCTACTGTGCACTGGTTGCACCGTTCATGCTTGAGCCGACACATCCGCTGTACAACGTAAATGATGTATTTAATGCAGTATTTGTACACGGAAACGTACTTGGCGATGCAATGTTCTATGGCAGCGGAGCAGGTAAGCTTCCGACCGCAAGTGCAGTTGTTGCAGATATCGTTGAGATCGCAAAGCACCTGAATGAGAATATTCCGGTGGAATGGCGCGAGGAAAAACTGGAGCTTGCCGATTACAGACAGCTCAAAAATAAATATTTTGTCCGTACAACAGTAGACAAAGCTGCGATCGAGAAAGCTTTTGGAAGTGTTTCCTATGTACAGGCAGATGGTGTGACAGGCGAGAACGCATTTGTTACAGCAGAAATGGATGGCTTTGCATATGATAAAGCAGAGGCAGAACTTGGTGAAGTGCTTCAGTGCATTCGCGTAAAATAAGAAGCATTCTGTTTGCATGTGTAAATAAAATGTGGAAAATTGTTTGTGAGAGTAAAAAAATAGAAATAAACAGAGGTAAAAAGTGATGAAATACGTGGTGGTTTTAGGAGATGGAATGGCAGACCGTCCGATCGCAGAACTTGGCGATCAGACCCCGCTTGCTTATGCAGAGACGCCGACAATGGATGAACTGGCAGCAGTATCAGAGATTGGAATGGTACACACAATACCGGATGGGATGAAGCCGGGCAGTGATACCGCAAATCTTTCTGTACTGGGCTACAATCCGAGAATTTATTATTCCGGCCGTTCTCCGTTGGAAGCACTCAGCATTGGTGTGGACATGAAGGATACAGATATTGCACTTCGCTGCAATCTGGTTACCTTGTCCGAAGAGGAAGAGAATTATGAGGATCGTACGATCATCGATCACAGTTCCGGTGAGATCAGTACTGCGGATGCAGCTGTTCTGCTGGATGCAGTCAGAGAGGGACTGGAAAATGAGACCTATAAGTTTTATGTAGGAACCAGTTACCGTCATCTGCTGATCTGGGATCGCGGAGAAGTAGTGGAGCTGACACAGCCTCATGATGTGCTTGGTCAGACCATCGGTCAGTATCTTCCGGAGGATGCCGTACTTCGTGAAATGATGAAAAAGAGTTATGACATCCTGGTAAACCATCCAATTAATGTGGAACGAAAGAAACAGGGCCTTAATCCGGCAAATTCATGCTGGTTCTGGGGCGCAGGTACAAAACCGGCTCTTTCTTCCTTTGAAGAGAAAACACATCTGAAAGGTGCGATGATCTCTGCAGTGGATCTGTTAAAGGGAATTGCTGTGGGTGCATCCATGAAAGTGATGGAAGTAGAAGGCGCAAATGGCGGTTTAAACACAAATTATGAAGGAAAAGCACAGGCAGCGATTGACGTACTGACCAAAGAGGGGTATGATTTTGCGTATATCCACGTCGAGGCTCCGGATGAAATGGGTCATCAGGGCAGCGTTGAGCGTAAGGTGAAGGCAATTGAATATCTGGATTCACGGATTATCAAGCCGGTGAAGGAAGGACTGGAAGCAGCGGGAGAGGATTTCCGTATGCTGGTACTTCCGGATCATCCGACGCCAATCTGCATGCGGACGCATTCATCTGACAGTGTGCCATATCTCTTATATGACAGCACAAACCTTCAGAAGCATGATTGGAAATACAATGAGGCTGAAGGCGAGGCCAGTGGAAACTACGTGGCGTGTGGCCATGAAATCATAGATTACTTATTTGGGAGGAAGACATGCTAATTGTAAAAAAATTCGGCGGCAGTTCTGTGGCTGATAAAGAGAGAATTTTTAATGTAGCAAAGAGATGTATCGAAGATTATGAAGCAGGAAATGATGTAGTTGTTGTTCTGTCCGCAATGGGAAAGACAACAGACCATCTTATCGAGATGGCGCGTGACATTAATCCAAAAGCTTCCAAAAGAGAGATGGATATGCTTCTGGCAACCGGTGAACAGACATCTGTTGCATTGATGTCCATGGCTATGCAGTCCCTTGGCGTTTCAGCAGTATCTCTGAATGCATTTCAGGTAGTTATGCATACAACATCAGCATACAGCAATGCAAAATTCAAACGTATTGATACTGAGCGTATTTTCAACGAACTGGAGCAGAGAAGAATTGTTATTATTACCGGATTCCAGGGCGTAAATAAATACGATGATATTACAACACTGGGACGTGGTGGTTCCGATACAACAGCGGTAGCTCTGGCAGCAGCACTGCATGCAGATGCCTGCGAGATCTACACAGACGTAGAAGGTGTATACACCGCAGATCCGCGTGTGGTTCCAAACGCAAAGAAACTGAAAGAAATCACATACGATGAGATGCTTGAACTGGCAACACTTGGAGCAAAAGTTCTTCACAACCGTTCTGTTGAGCTTGCAAAAAAATATGGTGTGCAGTTAGTCGTACGTTCAAGTTTAAACAGAGCAGAAGGAACAATTGTTAAGGAGGAAACAGAAATGGAAGGCATGCTTGTTAGTGGCGTAGCAGTAGATAAAAACGCAGCGAGAATCGCAGTAATTGGTATTAAAGATGAGCCAGGAATGGCATTTAAGATTTTTGATCTTCTGGCGAAGAAGAACATCAACGTTGATATTATTTTACAGTCCATCGGACGTGACGGCACAAAGGACATTTCCTTTACTGTATCCCGTGATCAGATGGATGAGGCAGTAAAAGTTCTGGAAGAAAATCAGGCACGTATCAAAGCCCAGAAAATCGAGGCAGATCCGACCGTTGCAAAGTTATCCATCGTTGGTGCAGGAATGCAGACACATCCGGGTGTTGCAGCAGGTATGTTTGAGGCACTTTACAACATCGGTGTAAATATCCGTATGATTGGAACATCTGAGATTCGTGTAACTGTTCTGGTAGACGAGAAAGATGTAGATAAAGCAATGCGCGCAGCACATGATAAATTCATCGAGGACTAATCTAAGGGTATTCGATTAGCGCGCAGGAGGATTTCGGACAGATTAATCTGAATGGAATCAAATGAAATGACAGATAAAAAAGAAGCAGGACTATTTCAATATTGAAGTAATCCTGCTTCTTTTAACGTATATACGACCATGTCTGTTTTCTTTGATGTACTTACGCTTCTTTTTCATTTTTGAATGAATTGGAAAAGTAATTGTGGGTTACGTTTTAGCTTTCCTTTAAGTTCAGGTAAAACTGCGTATTTGTCTGAGCCATATAAGGGGTGATCCACAAAAAACCAATGCCCAATGTCAGACAACCGAGTAATCCCCATCCAATAAAGGACAGCTGTAGAAGAAAATAGCGCATTTTCCGTCCTTTCATCAGATCCATGCTCTCGCGAAGTGCTTCCGTTACCCTGTAATCCGGATGATCAATGAGCAGGTAAACTGCCTGGGAAAATGCAAAGCCAAGTATAATTTGAACAATCAGGCCGATGACCATCAGAATGATTCCAACGATCAGCAACGCATTGATCCGAAGATCGGCGATTGTACCGTCCTGCAGTGCGGCAATTACAGTGACAACAGCTCCCGGCAGTGTGCAGACAAAAGAGATCAGGATAAGGATAAACTCACATCCGATAAATTTGTCCGGACGGTTGCGGAACGGATACAGCAGATCCGAAAACTGTGGGCGGATGCCCCTGGCTGCCTGCATATGCATATGGGTAATGCCGATGCTGAACAGAGATCCAATCAGGCTGACAAAAAGCATACCGGTGTAAGCCCAGATGATACGGATCATGCGGATATAGTAGATTCCCTCCTGTAACATGCGGGAAAATGGGAGTTCGATCAGTGCGGAGATGAGCCAGACGAGGATGCCGGCACCGATGAGCACACTGTAACGTCCAAGCAAAGCCTCTCGGGCATTTGCTTTTAAATCTGCAAAAGATTTCATATTGATATCATGCTCCAATCTGTTAAAATAGTGTGAGAACAAGGAGGAAGCAAAGATGAAAGAATCGAAAGTTTCGTTGGAAAACGGATTATACCGCTGCGGCTGGGTGATCCTGATCATCCTCAGTGCGCTGGTACTTTGTAAACGCTTTCTTTTCCCGGATCTGTTTTCGACGGTTCGGATGCCACCCTGCATATTTCATGCGCTGACCGGTTATTTTTGTCCTGGATGCGGCGGAACCAGAAGCATAAAAGCATTGTTGTCCGGAAGATTCCTCGTCAGTGCGGTGGATTTTCCGATGATCATGTACGCCGCTGTGGTATATGCCTGGTTTATGATCAGTCAGACCATAGACAGAGTCAGCAGACACCGGATTCCAATCGGAATGAAATACCGCCATACGTGGGTATATGCTTCACTTGTTATCGTAATCATTCATTTTATAGTAAAAAATCTGTTTTATATAAAAACCGGAATCGAACCGTTTTTATAAATATTCTCCGGAACCGTTGCCATCCAGAATAGAATCATTTCCGGAACCGCCATCTGTGCCGGAACCATCACTGCCCGGATTCAGGTCAATGCCGAAATTGTGCTCTAAGGTGTAGGTATAACGTTCCAGGAACTTGTCAAATCCGCCATACTGACGGCTGACTGTGATAAAACTTCCAATGGTAATAACTACACTGATCAGTACACCGGCGGTGCCAAGGAGCAGGGCGGTGCGTGCAGCTCCGGTTGCCTTTTTCCGTGCGCCTCTGGAGAGCAGGGCAAAAATAATTGCCAGACCGCCAAAAATAAACGCGCCATACAGACAACAAACAGATACAATACTGAGAATGGAACAGATCAGGGCAGCCACAGCCAGACTGTTGGATGCATTTCCCGGAGCGGGATTGCGGTAGAACGGATTCTGCTGATTCTGCTGGTTCTGAGAATCGTTCCATGGATTTTCATTTTGTTCGTACATATTATCATTTGCCTCCTTTAAGACATGATTCTAACATGTGCATCAGAAAATGACAACCGGAAGAATGTGTGATATGATACGATAGAAATAACGTATGAACGGAAAAATAGAAAGGATCACCGAATATGGATATTATAAAAAAACTTGCGGAGGAATTACAGATTCGTCCGGGACAGGCACAGGCAGCGGTCAAGCTGATCGATGAGGGAAATACGATTCCATTCATTTCCCGTTACCGAAAGGAAGCCACCGGCGCATTGAACGATGAAGTGCTCAGAAATCTGTATGAGCGTTTGAATTATCTGCGTAATCTGGAAGAAAAAAAGGAACAGGTGCTCTCATCCATTGAGGAGCAGGGAAAACTGACCGAAGAACTGAAAAAACAGATTCTGGCAGCAGATACGCTGGTGGCCGTGGACGATCTGTATCGCCCATACCGACCGAAACGCCGTACCCGAGCAACGATTGCGAAGGAAAAAGGGTTGGAACCGCTGGCAAATGTATTGTCATTACAGCGATTGGATCATTCTGCTGAGGAAGAAGCAGCAGCTTATATTTCCGAGGAAAAAGGTGTTGCGTCTGCCGAAGAAGCATTGCAGGGAGCCATGGACATTGTGGCAGAAGCCATTGCGGATGAGGCAGACTACAGAACTTATATCAGAGAAAAGACGATGAAAAAAGGTACACTGACTTCCTCCGCAAAGGATGAAAAAGTGGAATCCGTGTATGAAATGTATTACAATTTTGAAGAGCCTGTAGCAAAACTGGCAGGACATCGGATTTTGGCGTTAAACCGTGGGGAAAAAGAAAAGGTTCTGACAGTGAAGCTGGAAGCTCCGGAGGAGGATATCATCCGCTACCTGGAGAAAAAGACGATCCGCAGAGATAATCCATATACCACTCCATATTTAAAAGAAGCGGTAGCAGACAGTTATCAGCGTCTGATCGCACCGGCGATCGAGCGTGAAATCCGAAACAGTCTGACAGAGGAGGCGCAGGAAGGCGCAATCCGTGTCTTTGGAAAAAATCTGGAGCAGCTTCTGATGCAGCCACCAATCCGCGGACAAGTGGTACTTGGATGGGATCCGGCATTCCGTACCGGATGCAAACTGGCCGTAGTAGACGCCACAGGTAAGGTATTGGATACCGTCGTGATCTTTCCGACTGCACCACAGAATAAAGTGGCAGAAGCGAAAGCCGTTTTGAAGAAACTGATTGCAAAATATCATATTACATTGATTTCCGTTGGAAACGGAACTGCTTCCAGAGAATCGGAACAGGTGATCGTGGAACTGCTGAAAGAACTTCCGGTTCCGGTACAGTATGTGATCGTAAACGAAGCCGGTGCAAGTGTATATTCCGCAAGCAAACTGGCGACAGAAGAGTTCCCGAATTTTGACGTTGGACAGCGAAGTGCGGCATCCATTGCGCGACGTCTGCAGGATCCGCTGGCAGAACTGGTGAAAATAGATCCAAAATCCATCGGTGTTGGTCAGTATCAGCATGACATGAACCAGAAACGTCTTGGAGAGGCACTGGAAGGTGTTGTAGAAGACTGCGTAAATAAAGTAGGCGTAGATCTGAACACCGCTTCCGTGCCGCTTTTGGAGCATGTGTCCGGCATTAACAAGACGATTGCAAAAAATATCGTTGCATATCGGGAAGAAAATGGTATATTTAAGAATCGAAAAGCGTTATTAAAAGTGGCAAAACTTGGATCGAAAGCATTTGAGCAGTGTGCGGGTTTCCTGCGTATCAGCGATGGTACACAGCCATTAGATGCCACCAGTGTACATCCGGAGAGCTACGGAGTGGCAGAAGCTTTACTAAAACGTCTGGGTTATTCTGAAGATGCATTGAAAAAAGGTGCAATTCCGGGACTTCATAAGAAAATCAGCGATTATAAGAAACTGGCAGAAGAACTTGGAACCGGAGAACTGACACTGCGTGATATCGTGAGCGAATTGGAAAAACCGGGCAGAGATCCCCGTGAGGACATGCCAAAACCAATCCTGCGCACCGATGTACTTGAAATGAAGGACTTAAAACCGGGCATGATCCTGAAAGGTACGGTTCGAAATGTCATTGATTTTGGTGCTTTCGTAGATATTGGTGTGCATCAGGACGGACTGGTACACATTTCACAGATCTGCGATCGTTTTATCAAGCATCCGCTGGAGGCGGTATCTGTTGGAGATATTGTAGATGTGCAGGTACTCAGCGTGGATGTAGCGAAAAAGCGAATTGCACTGACGATGAAGATTCAGGATCAGAATCAGTCAGCAGAAAAGCAGAACAAAAATAATCAGAAGAAGAGAAGATAACCTGCGGATTTCATGAAAAAGCAATACGCAGACAAATTAATTGAGGAAATATAAGTATGGATATGAAGATAGAGACATTTTCAGCAGAAGAAACCTATGCGTTAGGGAAAAAACTGGGAAGCGAAGCGAATCCGGGAGACGTGCTGACACTCATCGGTGACCTTGGAGTCGGAAAAACCGTATTTACCCAGGGAGTTGCAGATGGACTTGGGATTACTGAGCCGATCAGCAGCCCGACATTTACCATTGTACAGGTATATGAAGAAGGCAGACTGCCATTTTATCATTTTGATGTATACCGCATCGGAGATATCGAAGAAATGGGTGAAATCGGTTATGAGGACTATTTTTACGGAAATGGTGTAACCATGATCGAGTGGGCGAATCTGATCGAGGAGATCCTGCCGGAGACATATCGGGAAGTTCAGATTGAGAAAGATCTGGAAAAAGGATTTGATTATCGTACAATAACCATCAGGGAGGTGCATCGCGCATGAAAATTTTAGCCTTAGACAGTTCAGGGCTTGTTGCCAGCGTAGCCATTGTGGAAGATGACAATATGTTGGGCGAATATACCGTAAATTATAAAAAGACACATTCACAGACACTGCTTCCGATGCTGGATGAAGTGGCAAAAATGATCGAACTGGATCTGAACAGCATCGATGCGATTGCAGTTGCAGCAGGACCGGGTTCTTTTACCGGACTTCGTATCGGTTCCGCTACCGCAAAGGGACTGGGACTGGCTCTGAACAAACCGCTGATCCATATCCCGACTGTAGATGCCTTAGCTTGCAATTTGTGGGGACATCAGTCCCTGATCTGCCCTCTGATGGATGCGAGACGGCAGCAGACTTATACTGGCATTTACGAATTTAAAAATGGTGCACTGGAAATTTTACAGCAGCAGTGCGCAGTTGGAATCAGTGAAATTATCGAGCAGATCAATGAGATTGGCAGACCGGTGACCTTCCTTGGAGACGGTGTGGCAGTATTCCGTGATTATATCGAGGAAAACTGTACGGTTGCACATGACTATGCGCCGGCACATATGAACAAACAGCGAGCAGGTGCTGTAGCATGGCTTGGACTTCAGTACGCAAAAGAAGGAAAATTAGAGACGGCAGCGGAGCATTGCCCGGATTATCTGCGTCTGTCACAGGCAGAGCGTGAGCGTCAGGAAATGCTGGAGAAACAGAATGCCGGAAAATAACGTGGATCATGCTTTCGAAAACATGGTAAAAAAAGAAGAAAATGCTGGTTTATGTGAGAAAAAGGATGACATGCCGAAAGCTTTGAATGAAAAAGAACAAAAACTGACGGTTCGTGAGATGCAGCTGGAAGATGTCCCTGCGGTAGCTGCACTGGAAGCCGCGTGTTTTTCAGAACCCTGGAGTGAACAGGCATTTTTTGATGCACTAAAGCAGCCGGAAGCTCTTATGATGGTAGCCATCGGTATGGGTAACAATCCAATGGGTTACTGTGGAATCTATCTGTCAGCAGATGAGGGCGAGATCACAAATGTGGCCGTGTGCCCGGAGTACAGAAAGCAGGGAATTGCCGATGCAATTTTGACAGAAGTGCTTTCCAAGGCGTGGAAACGTGGTGCTCAGACCATTTATCTGGAAGTAAGGGAGAGTAATCTGCCTGCACAAAAACTGTATGAGAAGCATGGCTTTGTATCCTGTGGTATCAGAAAGAATTTTTACCGGAAACCGACAGAGCATGCTATTGTGATGAGCTGTGATCTGACACGGAGGATAAACGAGTGAGAAAAGCAGGCGTATTATATTGTAATTGCTGTGGAAAAATGATTTCCGAGAGCTGTGGTGCTGATCGGGAAGATTTTTTCCATTTTGAAAAGACCTGGGGCTATTTTTCAAAAAAAGATGGCACCAGTCAGACTGCGGATATCTGTGAATCCTGTTTAGAACAGTGGATGTCACAGTTTCAGATTCCGCCGCAGACCGTGGAAAGGACGGAAATATTTGAATGTTAGATGTATGTTTACTTGGTACGGGAGGCATGATGCCACTGCCGTATCGAAAATTAACTGCGTTGATGACGCGTTACAACGGAAGTAATCTGCTCATTGACTGTGGGGAAGGGACGCAGGTTGCCATTCGGGAAAAAGGCTGGAGTGTGCATGATCTGGATGTAATCTGTTTTACCCATTATCACGCAGATCATATCAGCGGGCTTCCGGGACTTTTACTGACTCTTGGAAATGCAGACCGCACAAAACCAGTGCATATGATCGGACCGAAAGGACTGGAGCGTGTGGTAAACGCCCTGCGCACCATTGCGCCGGAACTGCCGTTCCCGATTGAATATCATGAAATTACAGAAAAAGAGCAGGATTTTGAGATGAATGGATATTGCATCCATGCCTTTCGGGTAAATCACAATGTAACCTGCTACGGCTATACTCTGGAAATCAAACGTCAGGGCAGATTTGATGTGGAGCGTGCTCGCGGACAGGAGATCCCACAAAAATTCTGGAGTCGCCTGCAAAAAGGAGAGATTATTGAGGATGGAGACCGTGTGCTGACACCTGAAATGGTACTTGGACCGCAGAGAAAAGGGATTAAGCTGACTTATTGCACGGATACCAGACCAGTTCCAATCATTGCAGAATGTGCAAAACATGCGGATCTGTTTATTTGTGAAGGCATGTATGCGGAAAAAGAGAAAGAAGCAAAAGCCCGTCAGTACAAGCATATGACTTTTTATGAGGCAGCAGATCTTGCAAAGAGAGCGGAAGTGACAGAGATGTGGCTGACGCATTACAGTCCGTCCCTGACCAGAGCCGAGAGTTATATGGATGAGGTACACAAGATTTTTTCGGCAGCTTCGCTTGGAAAAGACGGACGCAGCGTAGAACTTGAATTTGAAGAAGATGAATGATAGAGCAAATGAAAGTAGTGCAGACAGAGTGAAAATGTTTATTTGATTTACATTAAGCTTAGAAAATAGATAAATGCCGTATCAGATGCGGCAGATGGGAGAATATTATGGCAGAGAAAGATGTATTGATTCTTGCAATTGAAAGCTCCTGTGATGAGACAGCAGCTGCTGTCGTAAAAAACGGCAGAGAGGTATTGTCCAATGTGATTTCATCACAGATTGCATTGCATACATTATATGGAGGCGTTGTTCCTGAGATTGCCTCCAGAAAACATATTGAGAAGATTAATCAGGTCATTCAGGAAGCGTTGGATGAAGCTCATGTAACCTTAGATGATATTGATGCTATCGGCGTTACTTATGGCCCGGGATTGGTAGGCGCCCTGCTGGTTGGCGTAGCAGCTGCTAAAGCCATAAGCTATGCGAAAAAGATTCCACTGGTAGGAGTGCATCATATCGAAGGACATATCAGCGCCAACTATATTGAAAATAAAGACCTTGAACCGCCATTTTTATGCCTTGTGGTATCCGGCGGTCACACACACCTTGTAAAAGTGGCAGATTATGGAAAATATGAGATCCTTGGAAGAACCAGAGATGATGCAGCCGGAGAAGCTTTTGATAAAGTAGCCCGTGCCATCGGTCTTGGTTATCCGGGTGGACCGAAAATTGAAAAAGCGGCCCAGGAGGGAGATCCTATGGCGATTCCATTCCCGAAAGCAAAAGTCAACGATAATCCGTATGACTTTAGTTTCAGTGGCGTAAAATCCGCAGTATTGAACTATATTAACGGATGTAAAATGAAAAATATTGAGATCGTGCCGGCGGATATTGCGGCTTCTTTCCAAAAATCAGTGACAGACGTGCTGATTGCACATGCTATGTACGCAGCAGAAGAATTTAAAATCGATAAACTTGCAATTGCAGGTGGAGTGGCTTCCAACAGTGTGCTGCGAGAAGGCATGAGAGCAGCATGTGTAAAACGTGGAATCTCTTTTTATCATCCATCACCAATTTTCTGTACAGACAATGCGGCCATGATCGGTGCAGCAGCATATTATGAGTATCTGGCAGAAACCCGTCACGGATGGGATCTGAATGCGGTTCCGAATCTGAAATTGGGAGAACGCTGATATGAGTGAAAAAAAACGCCATGCAGCCATTGTGCTGGCAGCAGGAAAAGGCTCCCGGATGAAAAGTGATGTTCCAAAACAATATCTGATGCTAAATGGAAAACCAGTGCTGTATTATGCGCTCCGTGCCTTTGAGAACAGTTTTGTAGATGAGATCGTGCTGGTGACAGGCGCAGGCCAGGAGTCCTATTGCCAGAAAGAAATTGTGGAAAAATACGGATTTCAGAAAGTAACACATGTCATTGTAGGTGGAAAAGAACGCTATGATTCTGTCTATCGGGGAATCTGCGCGCTGGATGGGATAGATTATGTCTATATTCATGATGGCGCACGTCCATTTATTGATGATGATCTTTTATTGAGAGCAAAAGAAAATGTGGAGCAGTATCATGCCTGTGCAGCAGGCATGCCGAGCAAAGATACCGTTAAGATTGTGAATGAAGATGGCTTTGTGGCAGATACGCCACAGAGAAAGTATACCTGGACGATACAGACACCACAGGTGTTTGATTATCCGCTGATTCGTGAGGCCTATGAAAAGATGTATCAAAATATGCCGGAGGTACAGATTACGGATGATGCCATGGTAGTGGAAACAATGCTTCAGACCCCGGTTAAGTTATATGAAGGAAGTTACAATAATATAAAGATTACCACACCGGAAGATCTGGTGATCGCAGACTCTTTTCTATGTAGATAGATTGGCAATTGGAGTGTTTATGTAAAGAAAATAAATACATAATATAACCCTGCAAAATGAACAAGTGAAAAAAATGCAAAAAAAAGAAAAAAGTTGTTGACAAGGCAGGGGGTTATATGTATAATAATTCTTGCGCTGGTCAAATAGTGCACAGAAAATTGGAGAGATATCGAAGTGGTCATAACGAGGCGGTCTTGAAAACCGTTTGTCCGCAAGGGCGCGTGGGTTCGAATCCCACTCTCTCCGTTATCGACTGAGTCGATGATCATATATTGTTTAATTCGGAGAAGTACCCAAGCTGGCCGAAGGGACACCCCTGGAAAGGGTGCAGGTCGTTAACAGCGGCGCGAGGGTTCAAATCCCTCCTTCTCCGCT